>JAHWKY010000014.1 GCA_019347575.1 Actinomycetota bacterium
TCCCGCGGCTGATGGAGTCGGTCCAGGGCCACGTCGACGACACGTCGTACGCCGTGTTGAAGGGCCGGTCCAACTACGCCTGCCTGCACCGGATCCGGGAGGGCGTGCCCGACGACCAGGGCACCCTCGTCGACATCCCCGAGGGCACGATGGGGGCCGACGTGCTCAAGCTGAGGGCGTGGGCCGAGGAGGAGGCCGAGGCCGGCGGCACCGGCGAGCGCGACTGCGCGCCCCGGCACAACGAGCGGCTGTGGCGCCAGGTGTCAGTGAGCGCCCGCGAGTGCCTGGGCGCGGCGAAGTGCCCCTACGGCCAGGAGTGCTTCGCCGAGCGGGCGAAGGAGAAGGCCGCCCGATCCCAGCTGATCGTCACCAACCACTCCCTGCTGGCGATCGACGCCATCGAGGGCGTCCCGATGATCCCGGAGTACGACGTCGTGGTGGTCGACGAGGCGCACGAGCTCGCCGCCCGGGTGACCCAGGCGGCCACCGACGAGCTGACCGTCGGCGAGGTGGAGCGGGCCGCGCGGCGGTCCCAGCGGCACCTCGACGAGGGTGAGGCCGATGCCCTGATGGACGCCGCCAACACGCTCCGCGACGCGATCGCCGAGACCGCGCCCGGGCGGATCGACCGGAGCCCCGACCGGCTCGGTGACGCCCCGCAGCGCGTGCGCGACGCCGCCCGCGCCCGCCTGTCGGCCTTCCCGCAGGACGGCGACGCCGAGATGCGCGCCGAGCAGACGGACGAAACCGCCAATGAGAGCCAGGCGGCAGAGGATTATGAGCCGGGCGAGGACGAGCTCGCGGAGGCCGATGAAGCCAGTGACAGCGGCCGGCCGGGCCAGACCCGGCGCAACTGGGAGCTGGCACCGCCAACCGACTACAAGGCGTTCACGACCCGCTTTGACGAGATCGTCGAGGCTGGCGAACTGTGCGACGAAACCGAGCTCAACCGGCTCCGCACCTATCTCGACCAGCAGATCGGCGCGCTCGTCGGTCGAGACCCGGACGAGGACCTCGGCGGGTGCTCCGTCGTCACCCCGGCGGGTCGAGGTGACCCCCGCCTCGGCGGCGACATCGGAGGCGCGCGACAGCACCTCGTCATCCCCCCCAGCGTTGACGATCACGATCTCGGCACCGTCCTCGGCCGCGACACCAGCGGCACGCCGCAACGCCTCGAGCGAGGTGTCCGAACCGTCCACGCCGACGACGACGCGCTGGTACGGCGTCAAGGGCCCGCCGTGATCCGCGCGTTCGCGATGCACCGCATCGCTCGTGTGGACGATGAGCACGTCGGTCGGGGCGTGGTGCGCGAGTTCGTGAGGGACGCTGCCGCGGGCGCGCTGCACGCGCGAACCGAGGCCGACGTTGCCCACGACGACGAGGTCAGCGGAGGTGGTCCGGGCGACCTCGGCGATCGCGTCGACGACCTTGCCTTCGACGAGGTGAGTCCGGACCTCGAGATCGTCGTAACGCTTCTGCACACCGGTGAGAGCGCCGCGACCGACCTCGCCGGGGTTGGCACCGGACTCGGCGAAGGGCCCGCCTGACGACTTCGCCGGCCCGTACGCGAACACCGCGTGCAACGTCGCTCCGTGCCGGCGGGCCAGCATCGCGGCCCGCTCCTCGGCACGCATCGCGGTCGAGGACCCATCGGTCGCGACGAGGATCACATCGAACATGGCGGCTACCCCTCCCCGGAGGACACCGAGCGTAGCCTCGGTCGCGGAGCTGTCGGGCCCCAACGCTCCCACACACGGCTCGCGGGTGCGCCACTCCGCTGGCATCATCCGGCTCCCTCCTCCCAGCGATCCACACCGGAGCTGCCTTGCCCTCCCTCCGCCTGCGCCCGTGGCAGAAGGCTGCGCTCGAACGGTTCCACGCCACCGCGAGCACGGATTTCCTGTGCGTCGCGACGCCCGGAGCGGGCAAGACCACGTTCGCGCTCACCGCGGCGGTGCAGGATCTCGCGCTCAACCCGCACCAACGGGTGATCGTGGTCACCCCGACGCAGCACCTCAAGGCGCAGTGGGCCGCAGCGGCCGGGCGGTTCGGGCTCCAGCTGCATCCGACCTGGGCGCCTCGTCACGGCGGACTGCCCGCGGACGCCCACGGCATCGTGACCACGTTCCAGCAGATCGCGTCCGCAGCGGCCGCCGTCGCCCCGATGGCGACCGACGCGTTCGTGATCCTGGACGAGGTGCATCACGCCGGCGACGAGCGCGCCTGGGGGGACGGGCTGCGCCGCGCGTTCGCCGCGGCGGGGCGCCGGCTCTCGGTCTCCGGGACGCCGTTCCGCTCGGATACCAACAGCATCCCCTTCGTGCGGTACGAGGAGGAGGAGGCGGTCGCGGACTTCAGCTACGGGTACGGCGACGCTCTCGACGACGGCGGCGTGGTGCGCCCCGTCTTCTTCCCGCGGATCGATGGCCACATGGAGTGGAGTGCCCCGGACGGCTCGCTGCACAGCCACAGCTTCGATGACGTGGTGACCAACGAGGTCGCCAGCCAGCGGCTCCGCACGGCGCTGTCGCCCGACGGCGAGTGGCTGCCGACGGTCCTGCGACGAGCGCACGAACGGCTCCTCGAGCTCCGACGGGACCACCCGGAGGCCGCCGGGGTGGTGATCACGACCGACCAGGAGCACGCCCGCGCGGTGAGTCGGATCATGCGCCAGCGTCTGCGCGTTCGGCCCGTGGTCGCGACATCCGACGACCCGAGAGCCTCAGGCCGCATCTCTGGCTTCGCCGCCGGTACCGAACCCTGGATCGTCGCCGTCCGCATGGTCTCCGAGGGCGTCGACATCCCGCGGCTGCGGGTGGGCGTCTACGCCACCTCGACCTCCACGGAGCTGTTCTTCCGTCAGGCGGTGGGTCGACTGGTGCGGTGGATCCCCGGGATGCCGCGCCAGAAGGCGTTCCTGTTCGTCCCCGACGATCCGCGGTTCCGCGTCCTCGCGCACCACATCGCCGAGGAGCGGCGGCACAGTCTCCGCAAGCGCCAGGAACGGATGGATCGCGAGCGTGATCCCGACCTGGTGACGGCCACCGTCGGCGAGGATGGCCAGCTGGCCATGTTCGAGGTGATCAGCGCGGTGGCGCTGGGCGAGGAGGAGACGTCGATCTTCTCCGATCGCCACCGCGAGGACCTCGTCCACCTCGATGACCTGACCTACGATCCCGACCTCGAGATCGCGCTCACGCCTCCCCCTCTGCCGGACGGGTCGGTGCACATCGGTGACGCGGCGCTGCACGACGAACGCGATCGACTCCGGCGGGTCAACCAGGACCGCGTCGCCATGCTCGTGTTGCTTACCGGCGAGGACCACGCCACCGTCAACGCCACCTTGAACCGCGAGACCGGCATCCGGTCCGTCGCGGAGGCCACGGTCGGACAGCTCGACAGGAGGGTCCACCTGGCCGACCGCTGGCTCGCCCGTCTCTGAACACCCGAACGAGCAACTAGCCTCGCGACGTGACCTCTCGATCATCGCGTCGCCGCCCCGGACCGCGGACCTCGGCCTCCGTCCTCGCCCTCGACGGACGGGGGGCGCGTGAGCACCCCGACAGCCTCGTGACCGAGGAGCCGCTCGAGATCCGACTGCGCGACGACCACGGACGTCGCACCGTCGCGATCACGATGCGCACCCCGGGATCGGATGTCGAGTTGGCTGCGGGCTTCCTCCACGCGGAGGGCGTGGTCGCCCGGCGTGAGCACATCAGCCACATCCGCTACTGCACGGACCCCGGGGTGGAGCAGCGCTACAACACCATCACGGTCGAACTGCGTCCCGGCGCGCACGCCCACCTGCCACCGCTCGAGCGGCACTTCATGACGACGTCGGCTTGTGGCGTGTGTGGGAAGGCCAGCCTGGACGCACTCGATCTCGACGGCCACACACCGATCGACTCGCAGCTGGCGATGTCCCTCGACGTGCTGTACGACCTGCCCACCCGTCTGCGGGCCGCACAGGCCGTGTTCGCACGAACGGGGGGCCTCCACGCGGCCGCGCTGTTCTCCCCCGACGGCGAGCCGATCGCGATCCGGGAGGACGTGGGACGGCACAACGCGGTCGACAAGCTCCTCGGCTGGGCGTTGCTCGGGGACCGGCTCCCCGCGGACGACTCGGTCCTGCTGGTCAGCGGTCGCACGAGCTTCGAGATCCTGCAGAAGGCGCTCGTCGCACGTATCCCGGTCGTGGCGGGTATCTCCGCTCCGAGCAGCCTGGCGTTCGATCTGGCGCGACGGTTCGGTGTGACCCTGATCGGCTTCCTGCGGAACCAACGCGCGAACGTGTACAGCCATCCGGAGCGCATCCGCCTCCCCGCGGCGACCGAAGGAGCCCGATCGTGACGCTGGACGACCTCGCCGGGGAGCTCGGTGTCGCCGCGCTGACGGACGACGAGATCGAGCTGCTCCTCGACGTCGCCCGCGACGTCGCGCACGCGACCGAGCGCCGCTTCGCGCCCCTGAGCTGCTTCCTGATGGGCTTGGCAGCGGCTACCGGGACTGATCGCTCGGCGGAGCTACACGCCCTGGCCGGGCGGGTCAGGGCGCGGCTGCCCTGACACGGACCCGCCGAGCGCAGCGAGGTCCTCGGGGCGGTTGAGGTTGAGCGTGAATCGCCCCGCAGGGTCGAGATGATCGACGTCCACCGCTACACCTTCGAGCTCGTCGAACGCCCCGTGGACGCTGCGGCCGCCTCCATCGAGGTACCTGCGGAGCGCGCCGCGGGCAGCGGCCCGCCACACCGCGTGCAGCGGCTGGATCCTCCCTCGGTGACGAGGCGCGACCACCGCCGCTCCCCGTCGTCGCAGCTCCGAACCGAGGGTCGCCAGCACATCGGGATCCGCGTGCGGCAGGTCCACGGCGACGACGGCGACGAGGTCGTGGTCGGAACCCGCGAGCTCCAGAGCCGCGAGCACGCCTCCGAGAGGACCCACGTCGTCGACCGCATCGGCGATCTGGGTCCACGGCAAGGAGCCGAGTCGCTGGCCATCGCCCGAGGCGATGACCACACGCGCACACGCGCTCGCGACACGACGCGCCACCCGTACCACGAGCAACTCGCCGTCGAGCCAGAGCGATGCCTTGTCGGAGCCCATGCGGCGGCTCGCGCCGCCGGCGAGGACCACGCCGATGGGGATGGGGCGATCGTTCGTCACGGGCGCAAGGATGCCGCAAGCTTGCCGTCCGGATCGTGTGCCGTGCGGAGGTGGTCGTGGAACATCGACTGACCCCGGTCGACGTCGCGCGCGAGCACGTCCTGGCCCAGGTCGCAGCAGTGCCCGGCGAGGACGTACCGCTGCGAGCCGCTCTGGGTCGCGTCACGACCAGGGCCGTTGTTGCCCCGCACGATCTCCCACGGTTCGACAACAGCGCGATGGACGGCTTCGCCGTACGTGCCGCGGACACGGCGGGCGCGACGCCCGACGAGCCCGTCACGCTCGAGGTCACGGCCGAGGTCGCCGCGGGATCCGATCCGCTGCCGACCATCGCGCGGGCACAGGCGGCGCGCATCGCGACGGGTGCGCCTCTGCCCCCCGGCGCCGACGCGGTCGTGCGGCTCGAGCGGGTGCGGATCGATGACGGACGTGTCCACGTTCCGCGGCAGGTCGCCCCCGGCGCTGATGTGCGTCGGCGCGGGGAGGACGTACACCGACAGGACGTACTGGTGCCGATCGGGACCCGTCTCGGACCCGGTCAGATCGCGGCGATCGCTGCGACCGGTGCGGAGACGGTCGAGGTCCACCGTCGGCCACGGATCGCACTGGTCATCACCGGCGATGAGATCGCCGTCGCTGGAACGCAGCTGCGCCCGGGTCAGGTCTTCGATGCCGTCGGGCCGTCGCTCGCGGCGTGGTGTGGGGCGACCGGAGCGAGCGTCGAACTGGAGGGCCCGGTGCGCGACGAGGCCGACTCGCTGCGCGCTCGCCTCACGTCCGCGGCCGAGGCCAGCGACGTGGTGCTGACGGTCGGGGGCGTGTCCATCGGCCACCGCGATCACGCTCGCGCGGTGGTCGACGAGGTGTCGCTGTCGGGCGTGGCGGTCCGGCCCGGTAGACCCTTCGCCGTGGGCCGGGTCGGCGGGCAGCTGTGGCTGGGGTTGCCGGGCAACCCGGCGGCGGCCCTGGTGACGTTCAGCCTCTTCGTCGAGCCCGCTCTGCGACGACTCGGCGGCTACGAGCCGGCTGACACCACGGTCCGTGCGGTCCTGACCACGGAGCTGGCCAGCCTGTCGGACCGCGTTCACGTGGTGCGAGCACGTTGTTGGGAGGAGCACGACACGCGCTTCGTGGCGCCGGTCAGGGGCCAGGGCGCAGGCATGGTCGGAGCCCTCGCCCGGGGCAACGCCCTCATCGTCGTGCCGATGGGGGTAGGCGAGTACGGCCCTGAGGACCGCGTCGACGTTCGACCACTTCCGACCGCGGTTCAGAACGGCGGATCCTGAACGTGGCCGGTACGGTCGAGCCGTCACCCACCAGGAGGCACGCACGAGTGCGGTCCGAAGCGCGGTCCGGCGCTGCGCCCGTGCCGGACACCCAAGGATCGGACGGCGACGTCACGGCTACGGTCACCGCCGATCGGGGTGACCGGCAGAGCGTCGAGGAGCAGCTCCTCGACAGCGAGCAGCGCTTCCGCTCGCTGTTCGAGAGCGCCCCGCTGGGGATCCTCCTCGCCGATCTCGACGGTCGTCTGGTCCGTGCGAACGCCGCTCTGTGCCGCATGCTCGACCGGCGCGAGTCCGACCTGCTCGGCGGGGACCTCGCCGACCTGATGGACCCCACGGCCGCCGAGGATGCCGAGGCGAGGTTGGCGGACGTCGCCACCGCGCGGACCGATGGCTTCACGATCGAGACGCGCTACCTGCGGGGCGACAGCAGCACGATCCACGCCCGCACGACCTCCTCGCCGATGCGGGACGCGACCGGCCAGCCTGCCTACATCATCGCGGTCGTCGAGGACATCACCGACCGGCTCCGGCTCGAGGAGCTCGAAGCCCGCCAGCGTGAACTGGAACTGATCGCGGCCCACACCGAACAGCTCCAGAGCCTCAACCGTGCGGCGATCCTCATCAACACCCAGACCAGCCTCGACCAGATGCTGTTGACCATCACCGAACAGGCGCGCGCGATCATCGGCGCCCACCTCGGCGCCACCTCGCTCACCGTCCCCGGCGCCGGCCCCGAGGAAGGGTGGCCGCAACAGGACATCACCGTTTCCGTGTCGGACAAGTACGCGAGCTTCCGGGCCTACGACGAACCCTCCCGCGGCTCGCCGGTGTACGGGCTCGTCTGCGACCGCAACGACGTCGTGCGTATGACCGACGACCAGCTGAAGTCGAACCCGGCCTGGCGCGACTACGGCAGCGAACATGATCGACACCCACCGCTGCGCGGCTGGCTCGCGGCACCGCTGATCGCACGCGATGGGACCAACCTGGGGATCCTGCAGCTGTCGGACCGCTACGACGGCGACTTCACCCCCACCGACGAAGCCTTGCTGGTGCAGCTGGCACAGATGGCCTCGGTGGCGGTCGAGAAGGCCCACCTCTACGCGCTCGAGGCGGGGCGCGCGGCAGCTCAACGCCGGGAAGAGCTGCTCGCGGGCATCAGCCACGACATGCAGACTCCGATCGCGGCGATCGTGGGTTTCATCGACGCCCTGAGCTTCGACGACATCCCGAACGTGGACCGCGACGAGATGCTCACGGTCCTGCGCCGTCAGTCCCGCAGGTTGCGGGCGCTGGTCCAGCAGTTCCTCGACTTCTCGCGACTCGAGGGCCAACGTCCGCTCGCGGTCGACCTGCGACCCATCGACGTGGTCCCCGTCATCGAGCGAGTCGTCGAGCTGTTCGAACATCAGCACGAGTTCATCGTGGGCGCCGAGGCCGGCCTCGCTCGTGCTGTAGCCGATGGGAACCGGCTCGAGCAGGTCCTGACGAACCTCGTCGCCAACGCGGTGAAGTTCAGCGACCGACCGGTCCGCGTCGTCGCGCGACGGAGCGGCGATCACGTCCTGATCGAGGTCATCGATGAGGGAGACGGCATCTCCGAGAGCGAGCTGGAGCTGGTGTTCGAGAAGTTCTACCGTGGGGACGGCGCCGGCGGCACGTCCGGTTCCGGACTCGGGCTCTACGTCGCCCGTGCCTTGACGGAGGCGCAGGGAGGGGAACTCTCCGTCTCCTCGACGGTGGGGGTAGGCACTAGGTTCCGCATCCTGCTCGAGCGGGAGACCCCCACGTGACCACCCGCGTGCTCGTCGCTGATGACGAGCCGGACATGCGGCTGCTCGTGAGCCGGCTGCTGAAGCGGGAGGGTTTCGACGTCACGACCGTCTCCTCCGGCGAGGAGGCGCTGCAGACGTACGCCGAGGACGGGGCCGACGCCGTCGTCCTCGATCATCGGATGGACGGCATCTCGGGGGTCGAGACGGCACAGCGGCTGCGACAGAGTGGCTGCGACGCGCCGATCGTGATCTTCTCGGCCTACCTCGAGCCCGCGATCGATCAGCTCGCGAGGGAACTGCGGGTCGCCACGTTGCCGAAGGCCGACGCTCCCCAGCTGGCGACGGCGGTGCGGTCGCTGCTCGACGACCGCGAGGATCCTCGCGCTCAGGCGTAGTCCGCGCTCAGCGATGCGGCGACCGTCGCTCCGAGGTTCCAGCAGGCGTCGCGGGCCTCCGCCGTCGGAGCGCCCACGATCTCGACCGCTGCGGCGACCTCCCTCCATCCCAGCCCCTGGGTGATCGAGGTGACGGCTCGCAGGGCACCGGAGGTATCGCTGCCGCCGTGGATGTACACGCCGTAGGGCCGACCGCGGCTCGCTTCCATGGCGGGGTAGTACACGCGGTCGAAGAAGTGCTTCAACGCGCCCGACATGTAGCCGATGTTGGCGGTTGTGCCCAGCACGTAGCCGTCGGCCTCGATGGCGTCGACGTCGCTCGCCGTCAGCGCCGGCCGCGTGATCACCTCGACGTCCTCGATGGCGTCGTTGGTCGCGCCGTCGAGCACCGCTTCCAGCAGTTCCTGGAGCGTCGGGGACGGCGTGTGGTGGACGACGAGCAACCTCGGCACGCCGCGACCGTACCGGCACCCCGCGGCGGACCCGTGTCTCGTTCGGACGAACCACGTGCAGCCCCTAGATTCGTCTCGGGAGGCCGGTGCTATGGACAGGCTCAGCGACAACGTCGTCCTCGGGGCGACCGTGTTGCGAGTTCGCGACGTCGACCGCAGCGCCGCGTGGTACCGGGAGATGCTCGGTGTCGAAGTGACCGTCACCGCGGCGATCGAGCACCCGACCGCCGTCTTCCGCTTCGGGCAGACGCTCTACAGCATGTGGCAGCTCACCGAAGGCGAGGAACCGCCTCGGGGGTCGGTGAGCGATCCGTACATCGTCGCCGTCGTGCCCGAGAACCTCGAGGGGATCCGCACCGGACTGGTGGCGGGCGGGGCGAACGTCACATCGATCGGCCAGGGCAACGGGTTCCGCTTCTTCCGGGTGCGCGACCCCGACAACAACCTGATCGAGATCTCGTCGCCGGACAGCCGTTGAGGGTGTTCAACCCTTGAACGTCGAGGCGCCGGGATCGCCGAAGGGCTCGTCACGTTCGCGCACGGCCTGGCGGAAGCCCACCTGCGCCGTGCGCTGTTGGAACGCGTACCCCTCACGGGTGTGACGGGCGATGCCGTCGAAGACGGTTCCGAGGATCTGGGTAGCGTCCAGACCCTGGTTCGCCAGCGTCTGGTTGACGAGCAGCTTCATCATCTGCAGCTGGTTCAACGGCATCCGCGCGATGCGTCGCACGAGCGCCTCGGTGCGCTCGTCGAGCTCCTCTGGCGGTGGCGCTTCGATCGCCAGACCCCACTCGGCGGCTTCCGTACCGGACAGCGAGTCGCCGGTGAACAGCAGACGCTTGGCGCGCTGCGCTCCGATGCGGTGGGCCCACAACGCTGTCGTCGGTGAACCCCAGACCCTCGCCGGCGGGTAGCCGATCTTGGCGTCCGCGCTGATCACGAGCAGATCCGAACACAGCGCGAGGTCGGTTCCACCTCCGACGCAGAACCCGTGGACCTTGCAGACCACCGGCGTCGCGGCGTGGAACAGGGTCATGAACGCGCGCACGTTGCGACGCATCATGGCGAAGTCGACCATCGGGTCCCAGGTGGCTGACGGATCGTGGTTGGCGACGATCACGCCGGGGTCGAGCGGTGAGCCGGCGAGATCCTCGTCGCCCGCGCCCGCTTGGCTCGTCCCCATCGCCTCGGCGGATTCGACCAGGTCGTAGCCGCCACAGAAGCCCTTGCCGTTGCCCGACAGGAGGATGACGCGCACAGCGGGATCGAGATCGGCGCGCTCGACCGTCTCCGCGAGCTCACCGATCAGCCGCGGCGTGAGCCCGTTCCCTCGCTCGGGACGGTCGAGCGTGATCCGGCCGATGCCCTCCGCGACCTCGTACCGCAGCGTGCTGAGCGGGCTCAAGACGGCTCTCCTGCGACCGGCTTCTCACGCGTTCTCGGAAGACCTACTACCATCGTTCCCATGTCCTCCGCTGCCGAGCTCACCGACGTGCATGCGACGGTGCGCGACCAGCTCCGGCGCACCCGGCAACGCTACACGCACGGTCGGCAGCATCTCGTCGAGCTGCTGGTCGAGCTCGCGCGCCCCGTGACGATCCCCGAGCTGCTCGAGCACGGGGCGCAGCAGTCGCAGTCGTCCCTGTACCGCAACCTCGCGATCCTGGAACGCGCGGGGGCGGTGCGACGGCTGGCCTCGGTGGACGACGTCGCACGCTACGAGCTCGACGAACACCTGACCGAACACCACCATCACCTCGTGTGCGGCACGTGTGGCCGGATCGACGACATCGCTCTGCCCGATGACATCGAACGGTCCCTGATGCGAGCGGTCCAGGGAGCCAGCGGCGACCACGGGTACCAGCTCACCAGCCACCGGCTCGAGCTCGTCGGGGTCTGCGCGGACTGCGACTGACCCTCATGCCGGTGCCTCGGCGACCCGCGACGCGGCGATCGACGCGCCGATCTCTCGGATGGTCAGGACGAGGAAGAACTCGACGACGGTGGCGACCGCGATCGAGGACGCCGCCGGCGTCGCTACGTGGTAGCTCGTGAGCAGTCCTGCCACCACCGCGACCGCCCCGAGGGCGACGGCGATCACGACCATCACCGGCACGCGCCGCGAGATCAGGGACGCTGCCGCCGGTGGGGCGACGAGGAAGGCGAAGACCAGCAGCGTCCCGACGGTCTGGAACGACACGACGATCGCCAGGCCGATCAGCACCAGCATGGCGAGGTGCGTCGGGCCCGGACGGAACCCCAGCGCTTCGGCCTTCGCCCGACTGAACGACAGGACGAGGAACGGGCGGTAGAGCAGCACCGTCACCACGATGGTCACGATGGCCGCCGCGCCGGTGGCGGCGACGTCCCCCCAAGTCACGCCGAGTGCGTCTCCGAACAAGATGGCGGTCAGGTCACCGGCGTAGGCGCCCTTCAACGAGATGATCATCACGCCGAGGGCGAGCATGCCGACGAAGAGCAAGCCAATGCCGGTGTCCTGAGGCAGGTGGGACCGGCGGTTCACGAGGTCGATCCCCGCGACCATGACGAGCGCCGACACGGCGGCGCCCAGACTGAGGTTGATGTCGAGCAGGAACGCGAGGGTGATGCCGGGGATGACCCCGTGAGCCATCGCATCACCGAGGAAGCTCAGCCCCCGTAGGACGACCCAGGTCCCCACCAGGGAGGTCGTCACGACCGTGAGCAGGCCGGCGACCAGCGCTCGCTGCATGAAGGCGTTGTCGGTGAAGGGTTCCAGCAGCCACTCCACAGCGATCTCCTCAGCAACCCGCGAGAGTCTCCGCTACCAGCTGTGCGTTGGTGCGGATCATGTCGGTGTACGTGGCAGCTCCCGAGTCAGGCGCACCGAGAGACTCGGTGTGCAACGACACGACCTCGACGTCGCTGCCGACCTCGGCAGCGAGCGTCTCGGCGAGCCGCGACGACGACTCGACCTCGGCGAACACCGCGGGCACTCCGGTCGCGCGCAGGGTGTCGGCGAGCTCCGCCAGTTCGGCCGCGCTCGGCTCTGCCTGTGACGACGTGCCCGGGATGACGCTGCCGACGACCTCGAAGCCGTAACGCGCAGCGAAGTAGCTCAGCGAGTCGTGGTTGGTGATGAGCTGCCGGCACCGCTCCGGAACGGCGGCGAGGACCGTCCGCGCCTGCTCGTGTGCCACGAGGATCTCCGCTGCCACCTGCTCGCCGCGGCCGGCCCAGTCGGCATCGTCACCCGCCACTTCGGCCAGTCGCTCGGCGATGTGCTGTGCTGCGTCGGCCATGCGTACGGGGTCGTGCCACACGTGCGGATCCTCGTCCAGCGGATCGACGATCTCGGCGACACGCAGGACCTCGACGCCATCGCTCTCGGCCGCCCGCAGGCTGTCCTGCAGCTGCTCCTCGAGGTCGAACCCGATCGCCACGACGAGGTCGGCCTGGCGCAGCGACCGCGTCTGCTGTGCCGAGGGGGCGAACGCGTGCGCGTCCTGGCCCGGCTCCACGAGCACCTCGACCGTGCCCTCGTCGCCGACGATCCCGCGGCTGATGTCCGCGACGATCGACGTCGTAGCGACGACCTGGAGCCCTGGGGGGCTGGTCGCGCCCTCTGCGCCACACGCAGCGAGCGCGAGCGCCGCGACGGCGAGCAGTCCTGCGAGCGGTCGGTACGACACGTCCGTCCTCGGGGCCGAGCGGGGTGTGGAGCTGACGGTCCGATGGTAGTGTTCTAGGAACCGTTCTCGCAACCGAGCCTGGAACGAGGATGCAACCGTCGTTCGTTCGTCCGTACGCTGCGTCCGTGAGCGCATCCCCCGCTGTGGCTGCAGGGCCCGCCGTCGTCGCCGACGGCGTGCTGCTCACGTACGACGACCACGTGGCCCTGCGCGACGCGACCTTCGCCATGCCGACGGGCGCGACCACCGCCGTCATCGGTCCCAACGGCTCGGGGAAGACCACGCTGCTGCGAGCGATCAGTGGCCTGCTCCAGCCCCGCCGCGGCGCGTTGCAGGTGCTCGGCGCCCCGGCGGGGCGTCGTCGACGCGCGGTCGCCTACGTCATGCAATCCAACCGCGTGAACGAAGCGGTACCCCTGACGGTCGTCGAGGTGGTCCGGATGGGCCGCTACGCCCAGCGCAGACTGGTCGGTCGCTTCACCTCCGAGGATCACGAAGCGGTCGACGAGGCCATGGATCGGATGGGCATATCCGACCTCGCACGGCGCCACCTCCGTGAACTCTCGGGCGGCCAACGACAACGGGTGTTCGTCGCACAGGGCCTGGCCCAGGACGGCGAGTTGCTGCTGCTCGACGAGCCGGTCACCGGACTCGATCTCGTCAGTCAGGACCGCATCGAGCGCTTGCTCGAGGACGAGACCTCGCGCGGCAACACGGTCGTCCTCACGACCCACGACGTCGTCACGGCAGCGGCAGCGGACCACGTCCTGCTCCTGGCGACGCACGTGGTCGCCGCCGGCCCGCCGGACGAGGTGCTGACCGAGGAGCACCTTGGCCACGCCTACAGCGGGACCGCGTTCCGTACCGTCGAGGGGACCCTCGTGATCGGCGATCCCCACGTGCACGGCGCGCCTGTCACCGGCCACGAAGGACATTGACCTCGGCGGCGGCCTGGCCACGACGTCCCTACGCGACGGTACCGGTCAGGCGAGACGGAAGCCGTGGGGCAGCTCGAGGCGGTGTCGGCGGAGGCGCTCGTCGTCCCTGAGGAGCTCCCGAGTTGCGCCATCCGCGACCACCCGGCCCTCGTCAACGATCACCGCGCGCTCGCACAGCTGCAGCGCGAACGGCAGGTCGTGGGTGATCACGAGCTGGGTCAGGTCGAGCGGGGCGAGGACCTCGACCAGCTCACGCCGCCCGGCCGGGTCCAGCCCGGACGTCGGCTCGTCCAGCACGAGCACGTCCGGCCGCATCGCAAGAACGGTCGCGAGCGCGGCACGTCGGCGCTCGCCACCGCTGAGGTGGTGCGGGGCGCGATCGGCGAGGTCCGCCGCCTCGACCGCTCTCAGCGCCTCGCGCACCCGGGCTTCGAGCTCCGCTCCATGCACTCCGTGGTTGGCGGGCCCGAAGGCGACGTCCTCGGCGACGGTGGGCATGAACAGCTGGTCGTCGGGATCCTGGAACACAAGCTGCACGCGGCGGCGGATCTCGGTGAGGTGCTCATCCACCACGGGCAACTCACCCACGTGGACACTCCCGGTCGCGGCGGTGTGGATCCCGTTGAGGTGCAGTGCGAGCGTCGTCTTGCCTGCACCGTTCGGTCCGAGCAACGCCACCTTCTGGCCGCGCGGGACCACGAGATCGAGTCCGCGGAGCGCCTCGGTCCCGTCGGGGTAGGTGAAGGTGACCCCGGCCGCGCGCACTGCGGGCACGGGCGCTGGCGCGTCCTGGATCATCACGACGTCACCGCGGCCACGACCGCCGCTGCAGCGGCGATCGCCGGAGCGGACGACGCGAGCAGCCACTCCCCCGGGCTGGCGGAAACCTGATCGAGGTGTGGCATC
Organism: Actinomycetota bacterium; assembly: GCA_019347575.1. Classification (NCBI taxonomy): domain Bacteria; kingdom Bacillati; phylum Actinomycetota; species Actinomycetota bacterium. The sequence goes on from JAHWKY010000014.1 coordinate 14,589, forward strand.
ACCCCGGTGAACCCCCGACCCAGCATCGCCGCGTGCACACGCTCGGCACGCTCGTAGCTGCGGATGAACAGCGCGCCCGCGGCGGTGGCGAGGGGCCGTGCCTGCCACAGCGAGCGGGGGGCGTAGCCCCTGGCCGCCATGGCGGTGCGCATGCGACCGAACTCGTCCGCGAGCAGCTCGAGGTACCGCAGCATGAACGCGGCGATCGCCGTGAGCGCACGTGGCACGTGGAGGCGTTCGAGGCCCTCGAGGATGCGGGCCTGCTCGGTGGTGCCAGCCAGCGTGATGCTGGCGGTCGCACCCAAGCCCGCCTTGGCCAGGATGTTGAACGCGCTCCACAGACCGTCGCGCGACAGTGCCACCCCGATCACCTCGGTGCGCTCGCCACCGGCGATGAAGGGGATGAGGACGGCGAAGACCACGAACGGGATGACCACGGCCAACCGTGCGAGGACGAAGCGGAGAGGCAGACCCGCAGCGGCGACGATGACAGCGAGGACGACGGCATCGAGCATGAAGACCCAGACCGCCTCCCGTGGGGTCAGCGCCACAGCCGTGACGAACGCCAGCGTGGTCGCGACCTTGACCTCCGGCGCGAGTCGGTGCACCCGGGTGTGGCCGTGGTGGTAGAGCGTGTGGGCGTGTCCCGCTCCCACCGGTCAGCCCGTGCGCGGCGACGCGCGGCTGCGCCGGTCACGGATCGCGGCGAACAGACCTGCTCCGACCGCCAGGGTGATCGCGACCCCGGCCACGCCGGCGACGGTGAGGCTCAGACGCTCGTCGCCGAGACCCCTGGTGGCGTAGTCGGCGAACGGGGCGTCGGCCAAGGGGTGGTCGCCGGCGACCTCGGCGAACCCCTGCTCGGCGGCGACCGATTCCAGCCCATCCGGAGCGTCGGCGGCGAACTGGCTCACCACACCGGCGACGACGACCGCGACGAGCACGGCCGCGATCGCGAACCCACGCACGTCACTTCGGGGGCGTTCGAGCAGGCGGAGTCGCGGGATGTCCTGGGCACCGTGGACGAGGTCGGGGCGTGAGGCGAGGACGCCGGCCACCGCAACCGCGCTGAGCAAGCCCTCGCCGATGCCGATGATCAGGTGGACGCCGACCATCGCCCCGAACACCGTGTCGAACGGGACGTCCGCGGTCGCCCCGAACAGCCACTCGAGCGAGAACGCCGCTGCGGAGAGCACGACCGAAGCACCGGCGGCGACCGCCGTCGCGGTGACAACTCCGGTGGCGTTCGCCGGGAGGAGACGCCTCGTGGCGCGGAACACGGCGTAGCCGCCGAACGAGGTAACGACGGCCATGTTCAGGACGTTGTAGCCGAGGGCCGTGAGCCCTCCGTCAGCGAACACCAGAGCCTGGATGACAACCACGACCGTCACCACCAGCGCTCCCACGGCGGGGCCGAGCAGGATGGACGCGAGCGCTCCCCCGAGCAGGTGGCCCGTCGTTCCGGCCGCGACCGGGAAGTTGATCATCTGCGCCGCGAAGATGAAGGCCGCAGCGACCCCGGCCAGGGGCACCTGCTTGTCCGCCAGCTGCCGACTGGACTGACGCAACGCGACGGCGACCGCCGACACGCTCGCCGCGCCAGTAGCCGCGGCCGTGCCGGCGTTGAGGAAGCCGTCCGGGGCGTGCACGGGACCCGTTCGTCGTGGTCGGACGTCCCGAGCGTAAGTTTGTTGCGAGTCGTTCGCAACACGGCGGAGGCGGAGCGATGCCGGTGCATCCCGACGGGGCGTTGCCTCAGGCGCGCCCCGCGCAGTCCGAGCACCGCCCGGTGACGATCAGCTCGACGTCGCGCGCCTCGAACCCGTGGCCGTCGGCGAGGTGGTCACGGATCTCCTCGACCAGCGTCCCCACGTGGTGATCGATCCGACCGCACGAGTCGCAGACGAGGTGGAAGTGCTCGTCGGGGTGCGCGAGCTCCCAGCGGCTCGCCTCCTCACCGACCATCCGCGATTCGCGGACGAGCTCGAGCTCCTCGAACAGCGCCAACGAACGGTAGATGGACGCCAGGTTCACCCCCGGGTCACGGCGCTGCACGCGTTGGGCGATCTCCTCCACCGTCAGGTGGCCGTTGGCGTCAACCAGGGCGCGCCAGACCGCCTGTCGCGGCTGGGTCACGCGGTAGCCACTGCGGCGCAGCAGGAGCTCGATGTCGTCGGGGGCCATGGCGCGAGACTACGCCCGCGAGCCTGTGCGCTGCGGCACGCAGCGGATGCGGATCCCCGTCAGCGGAACTTAGGAAACCTCCGAAGACGACCGCACCCGGTAGGGACGGTGCTCGCCGATGCCGTGCAGGTGCGTCGGCGGCACACTGCTCAGCTCGAAGTGATCCTCGAGCCGGTCCGCCAGCTCGTCCGCCGCGAGGATGCTCCAGGGCTTGGCGTGGTCGGTGAGTCGGGACGCGAGGTTGGGCACCTGGCCGTAGAAGTCGCCTTCGCGGACGAGCACCCGACCGTACGCCAGTCCCGCGTGACGCGGCGTCTCGGTCAGCTGCTGGCGGTCGTCGACGAGGTGGAGCAGCACGCGGGCGACCTGCAACGGATCCGAGCCGACGACCATGGCCGCGTCTCCGACGAACTTGGCCAGGAGGGTGTCAGCGATGCGGTCGACCGCCTCGGTGACCAGCTCCTCGAAGCGTCCCAGCAGCCGGTCAAGACCAGCCGGATCGATCTTCCGTGACAGCTTCGTGAACTCCACCAGATCCACGAATCCCACGGCCAGATCGACCTCTCGAGCCTGTAGCTGTGCGCCCTGCGAGACCGCGTCGGAACCGAGCAGGCCGACGAGGATGTGGCGGTAGTCCTCCGCGAGCTGTCCGGTGATGAGCGGCAGGAGCTCACCTGCCGTCTCGCCCAACCGGACCGCGAGGCCGGTGGTGTCGGCACCGCCCTCGAGGGCAGGAGCGATCACCCGGTCGCGGACCGTGCCGAGATCGCTCACCACGATCGTCGTCATGCCGCGGTACCGGGTGCGGAGGTTGCGGACGACGACGTCGAGCGGGTACAGGTCCAGGATCCGGCGCAGGGCGCGCGCGTACGCGACGTCACGCTCGTCGTAGCCGGGTCGGGCGTCCCAGTTCATCGCGGCGAACGCCTCGCGCAGCACCTGAGCAGGGACGTCCGCTTCGTCCGCGACCTGCTCGAGCGTGAGCTCGGCATCGCCCTCGACCACGTCGCGGACGTGGTCGAACACCGACGACGTCGCCTCCTCGTCACTCATGCGCTGTCGCGACTGGTCCCTGAGCCGCGGCGGATGACATCGCCCCAACGCTCCCTCGGCACCCCTCCCGGTTCGGTCGTCCGGACGAAGTCGGCGATGAACTCGGCGACGCGGACGGGCTCATCGACGTGAGGGAAGTGGCCGGCGTCGCGCAAGACCCGCAGACGGCTACCCGGGATCGCCTGGTGCGCGTCCGTGGCGTGCGCGAGCGGGATGATGCGGTCGCGTGCGCCCCAGATCAGCAGTGTGGGAACGTGCTCGGCGAGGTAGAGCTTGTCACTCGCGGACACGCGCTGGCCGGTGAGGCCGATCGTGGCCTGGACCGTCCTTAGGAAGGCCCGGCGTGCTTCGGCGTCGGACAGCTTCTGTAGACCCCGACGGGCCTCGAGAAGGTCCGCGCCGCGCGCCAGTCCGAATCGCTGGAGCGCCCGGGACAGCGAATCCATGGCCCGAAGGGCACGGTCGGTCGCGAGGAGCGCCACCACCGGATCGGCACCGGGTAGCGAGGCGGCGCGCAGGAAGGGGCTCACTTCGGGACCGAGGCCGCCGGCGTCGATCAGGACCAGGCGGTCCACCATCTCGGGGAACTGGTACGCGAACTGCAGCGCCACGCCCCCGCCGAGCGAGTGTCCGATAACGGTCGCGCGCGGTTCGTCGAGCGTGAACAGCAGGTCGCGAACCGTGCTCGCGTACGCGCCGAGGGAGTGGTCCCCTTGCGGGCTCTCGCTGCGGCCGTGGCCCGGAAGATCGACGGCGATCAGTCGCAGGTGCTCGGCGAGGAGGGGACCGACGTGATCCCACGTCGAGGCGTCCTGGGTCATGCCGTGGATCAGCACGGCGGCAGGGCCACGCGTCCCCGCGGAGCGGTACGCCACCGTGCGACCGTGGATCGCGATCTCCTGCTGCTCCATCATGCCTCCGTGTACGTGCCTAGCCGTCGGTGGAACCTACCCACTGGTCACAGATGTCTGGCGTTCGGGAGCTGTACCTATGCTCGACCACCATGGGGTCGGATGGGTCCTCCGCTCGTCCGTGGTTGTCACCACGGGCGAGCGAGCGCGAGACCGAGCTGCTCGCGTCGCTGCCGGTCGGGGTCGAGGAACTCGAGGAACGCATCGCGGCGCTGATCGCGCGGAACCGCAGCATCCACGAGTCCGAGTGCGTGAACCTCAACCCGGCGACCAACGTGATGAACCCGGTCGCCGAGGCAGCGTTGGGGGCGGGCCTGGGTTCGCGGCCTTCGCTGGGCCACCCCGGCGAGAAGTACGAGATGGGCCTCGAGGCGATCGAGCAGCTCGAGGTCATCGCCGCTGCGCTCGCGTGCCGGGTTCTGGTTGCCCGGTTCGCCGAGCTCCGGGTCGCGTCCGGCTCGATGGCCAACCTCTACGCCTTCATGGCAACGTGCGCACCCGGCGACGCGATCGTCGTTCCGCCACCGTCCGTCGGCGGGCACATCACCCACGACCGCGTCGGTGCGGCCGGCCTCTACGGTCTCGAGATCCACCATGCCCCGATCGACGCCGAGCGCTACACCGTCGACGTCGCGACGCTGGCCGATCTCGTTGACCGCGTGCGGCCGCGACTCATCACGATCGGCGGGAGCCTCAACCTGCTCCCCCACCCGGTGGCCGCGATCCGTGAGGTCGCCGACGGGGTCGGGGCGCGGGTGCTGTTCGACGCCGCGCACGCGTGCGGGATGATCGCGGGGCGGGTGTGGCCCAACCCGCTCGACGAGGGTGCGGACCTGCTCACGATGAGCACGTACAAGAGCCTGGGTGGACCGCCGGCGGGACTCGTCCTGACCAACGACGAGGGGCTCGCGGCGCGGATCGACGCCATCGCCCATCCCGGACTCACGGCGAACTTCGATGTCGGCAACACCGCAGCGCTCGCGATCGGGCTACTCGACTGGCTCGAGTACGGAGCCGACTACGCGGCAGCCATGACGAGCGCTGCGTCGGCGTTGGCCGGCTCGCTCGGTGATCTCGGGGTCCCGGTGTTCAGCACCGTCGAGGGACCCACGACCTCGCACCAGTTCGCCCTCCACGCCGACCGCTGGGGCGGGGGCCAGGCGATGGCGGAGCACCTGCGCCACGCGAACCTTCTCACCAGCGCCATCGGACTCCCGACCGGAGACGGCCTACGCATCGGCACGCCCGAGATCGTGCGGTGGGGCATGAAGGATCCGGACATGCCGGAACTCGCCGGGCTCGTACACGACGCGCTGGGTGACGCACCCGAGGACGTGGCTACACGCGTGACGGAGTTCCGTCAGCGCTTCCGCGACCTGCACTTCATCCGGAACTGACAGGTCTGGGGCTGGCTCAACATCGTCGGGGCGGGGGGTGGGTGCGGATCTGGTGTCCGGTGGGTGAGGTGAAGGTGGCGATGGCGGTGTGTGGGTCGTAGTGAGCGGTCCAGCCGCCGGTGGTGTGCATGGCGTGGTGGCCGTCTTGGCCTTTGCAGGCGGGCAGGGTGTCGTCCCACTCGGTCTCGCCGTGGTCGGCCCAGGGGATCACGTGGTCGGCCTCGGTCCACGCCACCGGCCGGTCACAGAAGGGGTAGCGGCAGCGGGTGTGGAGGTGCTCCAGCAGCGGTCGGAGCCAGTCCGGCAGGGTGCGCAGGGAACGTCCGAACGCGACGGGACGGTAGGGCCCGGCGGTCAGGATGACGTTGGTGAGGAACCCCTCGTCGTGCACACCCCACCGGGTGAGCAGGTCGCGGGCGAGCTGGTCGTCGATGGTGCCGGCACGGCGCAGCCGGGATTCGAAGGTGCGGCGGCTTCCTGGCCCAGCAGGGTCCACAGGTCGATCATCAGGTTGACGTGCGGACGGGCACCGTTGCGGGTCTCCAGCGTCGCGGCGGCGGCACGTCTGAGGATCTCGGCGAAGGCGTCGTGGCGGATCTGCGCGGCGGTGCGGCGCTGCTCCTTGGGCACGTCCTTACTGTCGCGAACGGCGAGGGTCTCCAGCAGCTGGACCAGCAGCTCGTGCACATCCGGCACCACGGTCGCCTTGACGTCTCCGAGCCCATCGATGCCAGGGTGAACGGTGAACTCGCGACGCTCGTCCAGCCCCGACCCCAGCGGCTGGGCGTCGGTGCCGTCAGGATCGACCTGGTCACGGATCAGCTTGACGGCGCGGCGCACATCGGTGGGGGTGCCGTGCTTGGCGAAGGTCACCAGGGCGTCTTCGGCGTCTTGCAGCGCCCGCAACCGCCGCGACGTGGTGGCGCGCACGACCGGGTCGACGTGGTCGGAGGAGATGTGTCCGGCCTGGTAGGCCTGCTGCAGTTGGGGGAAGAAGTCCAGGCGGTGGGCACGGCGGGCGATCCGGGTGGTGGCGGCCCCGTCCAGGCCGGTGTGGGCCGCGTACCACGACGCGATCGAGACCGCCCCGTCGAGGCGGTGCACACCGGTCACCCGGACCCGCTCCAGCAGCCGGGTCTGCTGCGCCTGGAGGCGGTTGACGTGCCGCTGCGCCGCGATGGCGGCGTCGGCGACGTCACGGTCGATCTCGTCACGTAGATCCAGCCCCGCCAGCGCGTCCAGGCCCTGGGTGATCAGGCCCAGCGCCTCACCCACATCCCGCACCGCCGGCGTCTCGTTCTCGCCAGCGCCGGGGTCGTAGCCGCCCCGCACTTCGCGCGCGACCGACGCCCCGACCTCCGTACGCGCGCCACCGCCACTGCGGGCTTCGGCCCGGCGGCTGGGGTAGCGGCGCGTCTGCTCCATGGCCCCCAAGCTACGCAGGGGGTGTGACATCTGAGCTCGAACACATCATCCCTACGTGCGTTCGGCGCATACCTGGGGGGACTGGTTCGAACTGCGCCTCGAGGACCCGAACGAAGCGTTCCCGTCAGGGACGGGACAGTGACAGGTTGAACCGCGGGGTCCCCAGCGTCTGCATCAGTTCGATCCACAGCAGCAGCCAGGCCTCCATGCCGCGGGCCGCGGTCAGCGCCCCGAGGTCCAGGATCTGCTCGTCGCGCCAGCCCAGATCGGCGAGCAGCGACCGCACCGCGCCCTTCGCGTCCTCATCGTCACCGGCGATGGGCGCGAGGTGGTCTCCCGGGATGCTCGACGGGGACGTCATCACCGACGCGTTCATCGTGTTCAGCGCCTTGACCACGCGCGCATCGGGGAAGGTGCGCTGGATGCGTTCGGCGAGGCTGTCCGTACTGGTCGTGAACAACGCCAACCTGCCGGTCGAGAAGTCGAGCGGGTTCGCGACGTCGATCAGCGGCTTGTCCGCGAGCGCCTCCGCGCCGACGGCCTCGAGCGCCTCCAGCGAGGCCATCCCCGAGGTCGCGTTGATGACGATCTCCGCACCCGCACCCACGTCCGTCAGGGGCTGTAACCCGATGCCGGCGTGGTGTCGGTGCCACTCGGCGAAGGGCGGGTTGCCCATGCGGTCGGGTTCGGTCCGCGCCATCGTGTCGTGGGGATCTCGCGTCCCGATGACGACGTCGTGACCCGCCGACGCCAGGCCCCCCGCGAGAGCCCGCCCGACCATGCCCGTACCCACGATCGCGATGCGCACGTGCGCTCCTCACGTCACCAGAGGCGTCAGCATGCCGCACGGATCACGCCGACCGAGCGCCAAGGTGACCAGCGAGCATCGAACTGCTCGCGGACGGAGACGTGGTCGAGGGTCCCGACGTCGGCGACGGTCAACAGGCGATACGCCACCGTTCGGACGACGCAACGCGACCGACGACCGTTGGATGGACGCACAATCCGGCGACGAGACCGACCTGGTGTCCATGACCTGACCGTCGCGTCCACGAGCGCGCCCTTCTGCCCAGAAGTCCGGGACCATCGGCGGGGGCGCTCGCGTTCGTACGCTCTGCTACCGGCACCGGTCGGGACGGAGGTACCGCCGTGCCCAGCATCGTGACCTTGACCCTGAACCCGACCGTCGACGCCAGCACCGAGGTCGGCCGGGTCACCGCGAACGAGAAGTTGCGCTGCGAGTCGATGCGCTACGAACCCGGTGGTGGCGGCATCAACGTGGCGCGAGTCGTTGCGCGACTCGGTCTTGACGTCACGGCCGTGTTCCTCGCCGGGGGTGCGACAGGCCGGCAGCTACGCGAGCTGCTCGAGGACGAGACCGGCATCGACGCCCTCCCCGTGGACATCGATGGGTCAACCCGACTCAACGTGCATGTCGACGAGCACGAGAGCGGCGACCAGTACCGGTTCGTCATGCCGGGTCCCGAGGTGACGGCAGAGGAGTACGAGACAGCCGTGGACGCCGCGCTGCAGACGTCCCCCGACATCCTGGTCGCCTCCGGGAGCCTGCCCCCGGGTGTCTCCGACGATGCCCTGGCCGAGGTAGCGAAACGGACGCGCGAGACACCGACCCGCTTGATCGTCGACACGTCCGGACCAGCTCTCGAAGCCGTGGCGGGAGCAGGGGTCTACCTGCTGAAGCCCAACGCGACGGAGCTGCGCGACCTGTGGGGGGGTGACCTCGAGGACGACGACCTCGAGGCGGCCGCCCGCCGCCTCGCCGAGCGGGGCGCCGCGGACGTCATCGTGCTGTCCCTCGGTTCCGGCGGCGCCTACCTCGCCACCAGCGACGGAGGCAGACACCTACGCGCCCCGACCGTCCCGATCGAGAGCCGCGTCGGAGCAGGCGACAGCATGGTCGCCGGGATCGCCGTCGGGCTCGTCCGCGGCTGGGAGGTCACCGACGCCGTTCGGCTCGGGCTCGCCGCCGGGGCCGCGGCGGTGATGACACCTGGCACCGAACTCGCGCGTGCTGACGACATCGAACGCCTGTACCGACGTGGGACCGACTGATCCGGCCTGGGGGAGGGCGATCCACCGCACGCACGATGGTCGGCGGCGTCGATCCTCCCAGTGCTCAAGTAGCGAAGCGGTAGCACGACCTGAGGCGTCCGGCTGGCCGGGTGGACCAGCGCGGCCGAGACTACGGTCCCGGAGGACCGCATGGACGTCCGCACGTCGGGAGGGACGGGTGCTCGCAGGCTTCCTCAGCGCGGCGGTTGTACTGGTGGCCTCACTGGGCCTGCTCGGCACGGCGTCGCAGTGGCGCCGCATCACCGACCCCACCGCGATCCCCTGGTCGGAGACCGTCCCGGTGCTCGGCGGCCACGAGCCTGCCACCCACGCGTGGTCGCGCTTCCACGCGCGCTACTACCCGATGACCCTCGTCCTCATCGCGTTCGAGATGGAGATGATGTTCATGTACCCGTGGGCGGTCGTCTACGTCCGCGAGGGAGTCAAGGCGCTGGTCGAGATGGGGATGTTCCTGGCGATCCTGTCGCTGGGGGTGCTCTACGCGTGGCGTGAAGGAGCCCTTCGGTGGCAGTGAGCCTCCTGCATCGGATCGCTTCGTCGGCCCGAGTCCCCGTGTGCATCGTGACCGGGCGCGGCGAGGAGCCCGTGGCGCTCCGGCTGGGGATCGACCCGCGCATCGAGGTGGTGGACTCGCCCCGACACGCGACCGTCCTCGTCGTCATCGGTGCGATCGCCGCCGACCACGCCCCGGCCTTGCGGCGCGTGCACGATCAGCTCCCCCACCCTCGAGCTGCCGTGTGGTGGACGGCCGAACGGCTGACGGTGACCACGCGGGATGTCCTGCCGGACGTCGAGGAGGTACGGGTCGAGCCTCTCGTCACGATCACCGACCTCCACCGGGCACTGCTCCTCGGGGATCGCAGCTCCGCGCCGGCCGTGGGGCCAGCGGACAACCCCACGTCGTGGAAGGGCGTGGGGCCCCACGGCCAAGGCGGCGAGGGGATGATGGGCGGCGTTCCCTACGGCCGCGGGATGGCGATGACCGGCGAGGATGTCCGCGACGGGCTCGAACTCGATCGCGTCCCGCTCACCCTGGGTCCGTTCCACCGCGCCCTGCCGTCCGGGCTGACCCTGGAGCTGGAGCTGCAGGGCGACGTCATCGTCGCCTGCGACGCGCGCGGTCCGAACGGACCGTGGCTGGGATCAGCCACAGGCGCCGACGGTGACGTGCCGGACGCGCGGCTCGTCGCGGTGGCGCACCTGCTGCGGGTCCATGGGCTGGATGCGCTCGCCCAACGTGTCGTGCGCACGACGGTCGATGGACCCGAGGCGGCGATCGCCCCCCTGCTGCGCTCGGCCCGCAGACGCCTGCGCCCGGCACTCCAGGGCGTGGGCGTGATCGAGGGCGCCGACGCACTCGATCGCTTCGACGAGCTCATCGCGGATGCCAGCCTCCCGGACCTGGCGCTCGATGAGCTGGGGGAACATCTCGTGGGGCTGGGGTGGAGCGAAGCGGTCACGACGGTGTCGACCTCGCTGGGCACCATCCACGACCCGGCGGAGGTGAGCGGTTGACGGTCCCGCACCTGCATCCCGTCATCGCGGTCGCGGCGGTCGGCGTGGTGATGGCCGCGGGAGTGTGGGTGGCGGCGATGGCCGATCGCCTGCTGACGGCACGCGCCGCCGGCGCCCCGCTGACGGGACAGCTCGCCGCACCCTGGCGACGCGCCAGCCTGCTCCTGGTACAGCAGCAGACGACGACCGAGCGCCCCGACGTGACGCTGTGGCGGCTCGCGCCGGCGATGTACGGAGCGATGGCGGCGACCATCGTTGTGCCGGTGCCCCTCACCGAGGGGGCCGTCGCGGCCGACGTGCGAACGGGCATCGTCCTGATCGGCGCGGCCGAGGTCGGAGCCATGGTCGCGATCTTCCTCAACGGCTGGTCCGCCAACAGCTACCCCGCACTCGTGGGCGCGTACCGCATCCTCGCCATGGGCCTGTCGTACGTGCTGCTGAGCATGTTCGTGCTCATCGCGGCCGCACTCCCGGCGGAGTCACTGTCGGTCGGCGCGATCGTGGCGTCGCAGGAGCCGCTCTGGAACGTGGTCCGACAGCCGCTCGGTCTGCCGCTGTGGCTCATCGTCGGTCTGGGTGTGGCGTTCTGGGGGCCGCTCGAGCTCCCGGATGGTCGCGACCTCGGAGGCGGGACCGCGGCCGAGACCGCCGGGGCGCACCGGCTCGTCTGGGAGCTGTCGCGCTACGCGATGCTCGTCGCCTACGCGGTGGTCGGCGCGGCCGTGTTCCTCGGCGGCCACCACGGCCCGCTCTTGCCGGGCTGGGCGTGGATGGCGGTGAAGTCGCTCGGGCTCCTCGTGGCGCTCGTGGCCAGTCGTCAGGTCGTGGGCCGCGTGCCCCCGGAACGGTTCGTGCTGTGGACGTGGACGGTGCTGCTGCCGCTGGCGTTCCTGGATCTGCTCATCGCCGGGCTCGAGGCGCTGCCGTGAGCGCGCCGCTCGCTGCCGACATCGCCTTCTGGGGCTTCGGGCTCGCCGCGGTGTGGTTCGGCTGGCGCGTCTTCGTGACCGACTCGATGGTCCGAGCGACGTTCGCGCTGCTCGCGTCGTTCGTCAACGTCGGCGCGATGATGGTGCTGCTCGTCGCCGAGTACCTCGGCGTCGCGCTGCTGTTCATGATGACGGTCGAGATGACCGTCATGGCCATCTTCATGGTGGCGTTCATGATGAACCCTGCTGGCCTGAACCCGATGCAGATGGTCCACCAGCACACGGTCGCGATCGTCGCGGGCGCGCTGACCTTCATCGGACTCGCCGCCCTCGCGCTGCTCGCCGACTGGCCCGATGACCCCGTCGCCGCCCACGTCGACGCTGTGCCGAGCACGACCATCGAGGATCTCGGCACCGAGCTGCTCGGTGGCTCGATGCTCGTGTTCGAGTCGGCGGGGGTGACGCTGCTCGCGACCATGATCGGGGCGGTGATCCTGTCCTCACGTCGGGGACGCTACGGCCCGTCCGACGAGGGCTCGACACCGCCACCGCTCGACCCTGACGACCCTCACGGCCGCACGGCGGAACCGCAGCCGGCGACCGATCAGGGCGGCCACCACCATCACCACTGAGGAGACGAGCCCTTGGGACTGCAGGCTGCGCTGGTCATCGCCGCCGCGCTCATCGGCGTGGGCGTCTACGGCGTGCTGTCGCAGCAGACCTTCGTGATGATCATGATGGGCTTCGAGCTCGCGATCAACGGGGTGATGCTGGCCGGCGCGGCCTTCTGGGCCTACTCGACCGGTGGCCCTCCCCAGGGACAGGTGCTGGTCATCATCGCGATGCTGGTCATGGCGGTCGAGGCTGCCATGGGCTTCGCGCTGGTCATCGCCGTCTACCGCGCCCGTCAGGTCGACATGACCGAGGGCATCGACACGCTGAAGGGCTGATGCGGTGACCTGGATGCTCGTGCTGCTGCCGCTGCTCGCGGGCCCGCTCACCTGGTGGGCCTCCGGGCGCGTCGCGGAGGACCGACGCCGTGTCTTCTTGGCGTCCGTCGGTGGGACGACGCTCGTCGTCACGACGGCCGTTGGTGTCGCGGTCGCGGTGCAGCGTCCGAGCAGCGTGGCCGAGCTCGGGGAGGGATGGCGGCTCGTCCACGACGTCACACCGCTGGCCGGCATCGTCGCGGTGCTGGTGCCGGTGGTCGCGCTGCTCGTCGTGGTGTACGCCGCGGCTCACGAGCAGGCACGCGGGCTCGGTCGCCTGATCGGTGGCCTGGTCGCGTTCGTCGGGGCGATGGAGCTGATCGTCGTCGCGGGCGACCTCCTGACGCTGCTGATCGGCTGGGAGCTCGTCGGGGCGGTCTCGTGGGGACTGATCGCGCAGGACTGGCGCGACCCGACCGTCCCACGTCAGGCCGCGCACGCGTTCAACGCGACCCGCCTGGGCGACCTGGGGCTGTTCGTCGCCGCGGGTGCGGCGCTCGCGGGGGTCGGAACCCTCGACTACGACGGGCTCGGAACGCTGTCGGGTGGTGAGCTGCACGTCGTCGTAGCCGGTGTGATCCTCGCCGCCACCGCGAAATCGGCGCAGGGGCCGTTCGCACCCTGGCTGTTCTCGGCGATGGCCGGTCCCAGCTCGGTGTCGGCACTGCTGCACTCCGCGACGATGGTGGCGGCCGGGGCGTACCTGCTGGCACGCCTCCACCCGGTCCTCGACCGAGCCGACTGGTTCGGGCCGACGACGATCGGCATCGGACTCGCGACCGCGCTGGCCGGAGGAGCTGTCGCCGCGCTCCAGACCCACACCAAGAAGCTGCTCGCCGCCTCGACGTCGGCGCAGTACGGGTTGATGTTCGTGGCCGTTGGTGGCGGCTTCCCTGCCGCTGCGACCGCGCACCTGGTCACCCACGCGGTGTTCAAGTCCCTGCTCTTCCTGGTCGCGGGCATCGCGATCGTGGTCACGGGCAGTGCCACGCTGGGACGCCACCGGCTCGGCTCGCACCTACCGATCGTTGCGGGGGCCTCACTCGTCGGTGCGCTGGCGCTGGCCGCGGTCCCTCCCCTCGGCGCGGCGTGGACCAAGGAGGAGGTGGTCGCGGCCGGCGGTCACCACGCCCCGTGGCTCGCCGTCGCGGTGGCGATCGCGGGGGGACTGTCGGCGCTCTACGCCGCACGGTTCCACCTGCTGTCGTACGGACCGACCCAGGGCGGTCTGCGCGATCTCGGTCGGCCGTCGCGTAGCGAGCGGGGCGCCGTCGTCGCCCTCGCGGCCGCGTCGATCGGGCTGGGTGTGCTGCTCATCCCGGGCTCGGCTGAAGCCGTGTCCGACCTGTTCGACGCCCCGCTGCCACCTGGCGAACCCTGGGAGCTCGCGCTGTCGCTGCTCCTCGTCGCGGCGGGCATGTGGACCGCAGCCGTCGCCGACCGGCGCGACCGGCTCGGCAGCCTCGGCATGACCGGGGCCACCTCGCAGGCTGCGGACTGGCTCGGCCTGCCCACACTGACCCGCCGTGCGGTCGACGGTGCGCTGCGTCTGGCAGCGGCCGCGGCGCGGTTCGACGACCGCATCGTTGATGCCGGCGTGCGCGTCGCGGCGGCCGTCGGCGTCGGTCTGTCGTGGCTCCTCGCGGGACCGGGCGCCTGGAACCTGCCCCGGAAGGGCGTGCGGCGGGGTGTCGAACCCAGCGTTGACCGGGTCGTTCACGGGGCCGCCGCGGCGGTCCGGTGGCTCGCGGACCGCGCCTCGGTGCTGATCGAGCTCGTCGTCGACGGCGTGGTCGAGGGGACCGCGACTGGCGTCGGGGTCGCGGGGCGTGATCTCCGACGGCTCCAGACGGGACAGGTCCACCACTACTACGTGTTGATCGTCGTCGGTCTCGGGCTGCTCGTGGCCGTGGCCGCCATCTGGAGGTAGTCGATGCTCACCGCTGCCGTCCTGGTCCCGCTGGTCGGGGCGATCGCGTTGGCGCTGTGGCCCCGCGCGTCCGAACGCACCGCGCGGGGAGTCGGGGTGGTCACGACACTCGTCCCGCTGGTGCTGCTGATCGTGACGTGGGGCCGCTTCGAAGCCGGCGCGAGCGACCCGTTCCAGCTGGTCGAGCGGATCGAGTGGATCCCTCAGCTCGGTGCGTCGTTCGCCTTCGGCGTCGACGGCATCGGCCTCGCCGTGGCCGCGACCGCAGCGCTCCTCTTCGTCGTCGCGGTCGTCTACCCCGCCGACACCCGGGGGCGCCCACGACAGTACGTGGCATGGTTCCTCTTCCTCGACGCGGTCTCGCTCGGCCTGTTCCTCACGGTCGACCTGCTGCTGTTCTACGTCTTCTTCGACCTGTCGCTGGTCGGGATGTACTTCCTGATCTCGTCGTGGGGGCATGGCGATCCCAAGCGCGCGGCGTTGAAGTTCTTCCTCTACACGCTGGCCGGATCGCTGGTGATGCTGTTGGGGGTGCTGGCCATCTACCTGGGTACCGAGCCGCGCACGTTCGACATGGCCGAGGTGATCGCCCAGCAGCCGCTCGCGGGTGAGGCGACCCGGGCCGGGCTCGCACTGCTCGCGCTCATGATCGGTCTGGGCATCAAGTCGCCGGTGGTGCCGTTCCACACCTGGCTGCCGCCTGCCCACGTCGACGCGCCCGGTCCCGCGTCGACCATCCTCGCGGGCGTGCTGCTGAAGATGGGGACGTTCGGGATGATCCGCCTCCCCTACGCCATGCTGCGCGACAGCTTCCAGCGTTGGGCCTTCGTCATCGCCGTCGTGGCGGTGATCTCGATCGTGTACGGGGCGCTGGTCGCGTTCGGGCAACGCGACCTCAAGCGGCGCATCGCCTACACGTCGGTCAACCACATGGGCTACACGGTCCTGGGTGTCGCGGCGGCCGGTGCCTTGATCGGGGGTGACGAGGCCGCACGAGAGCTCGCGCTGACCGGCGCGACGGTCGAGATGGTCGCGCACGGGCTGATCACCGGAGCGCTGTTCCTCATCGCGGGCTCGTTCTGGCAGCGGGGCGGGGAGTACGACCTCGACGCGTACGGCGGGCTCGCCGGTCAGGCACCCAAGCTCGCCGGCGCCACGACCATCGCGGCTTTCGCCAGCCTCGGGCTGCCCGGACTGGCGGGGTTCGTCGCCGAGTTCCACGTCTTCGTCGGGACCTTCTCGGTGTTCCCGGTGCTCGCTGCCGTCGGCCTGCTGGGCATCCTGATCACCGCCGCCCTGTTCCTCCAGGTGCTCCAGGAGCTGTTCCTCGGGGACCTGCCCGACCGGTGGCGTGGGTTCCCCGATCTCGTCCCCCGCGAGGTGTCTGCCCTCGGGGTGCTGCTCGCGCTGACGGTCCTGATCGGAGTCTGGCCGGGGTGGCTGCTCGACGTGGTCCGTGACGGAACGGCGTGGCTCGTGGGGTCGTGATGCCGGTCGAGCACGTCGTCCCCGAGATCGCGGTCGTGATCGGTGCCGCGGTCGTGCTCGTGGTCGCCATGTTCACTCGGCGTGCCCGGCAGTGGGTGAACGCCCCGCTGGCGCTCCTGACGCTGGCTGCCGCCGCCGGGTTCACGATCGACGTCGCGATCAACGGCTCGCCCCTCACGACGATGCACGCTTCGTGGGCGGTGGATCCCGTGACCCACGCAGCCCGGCTGACCATCCTCGGCGCCACCGCGATCGCGGTCGTGCTCGCCCCGGAGTGGTTGCGACGCGACCCGCGTCACGGGGAGTACTACGGCGTGCTGCTGCTGTCGGCCCTCGGGGCGATGCTGATGGCTGGCGCCGCCGACACGATGGAGCTCGTCCTCGGACTGCTGCTCGCGTCGATCACGGGCTACACGCTCGCCGCCTACCACCGTGGATCGGCGGCATCGGTCGAGGCTGGGATGAAGTTCTTCCTCGTCGGGGGCCTGGCCAACGTCGCCCTCATCACCGGGGTCGTGCTGCTGTTCGGCGTCACCGGGACGACGGGGTACGAGCACGCGGCCATGGCGCTCGACGGAGCCTCCCGACCGGTGCTCGTGACCGCCGTCACGCTCATCACCGTCGGCCTCGCGTTCGAGCTCGGAGCCATCCCGGCGCACACGTGGATGCCCGACGTCGCCGAAGGCGCGCCAGCACCGGCAGCGGCGTTCCTGACCGTCGTGCCGAAGATCGGCGCGCTGGTCGGTCTCGCCCGCCTGCTGTCGATCCTGCCCGAGCCGCAGGTGGGGTGGCGGCCCCTGGTCGCCGTCATCGCGGTCATGACGATGACCCTCGGGAACCTCGCCGCGCTGTGGCAGGACGACGTCCGACGGCTGCTCGGCTGGTCCTCGGTCTCCCAGTCGGGCTACGGGCTGATGGCGATCGTCGCCATCGGGCACAGCGATCGCGCCATCCCGGCTCTCATCACGTTCCTGATCGCGTACGCGCTCGCGAACCTCGCGGCCTTCGGCGTGGTCGTCGAGCTGCGTGGCCGCACCGCCATCGCCGACTACGACGGGCTCGCCCGGGCCCGGCCATGGCTGGCAGCCGTCCTCGTGGTCGCGTTCCTGTCGCTGGTGGGGATCCCGCCGTTGGCAGGCTTCGTCGCCAAGCTGGAGCTGTTCACCGCCACCATCGACGCGGGCTACGCGTGGCTGGCGATCGCCGCCGTGCTGAACACCGTCGTCTCGCTGTTCTACTACCTGCGCGTCCTCGGGCCGGCCTACACCGCCGAGGCGCCTCGCGCCGTCCCGGTGCTGGGGCGCTGGGCCGGCATCGGGGCGGGCGTGGCCGCCGCGGGGCTGCTCACCGTGGGGCTGCTCGCCGGGCCGGTCTCGCGTGGCCTCGAGGGCGCACCGCTGCTCCCCTGACCGCGACGGGTACACCGCGACGAGCCAGGCAGAACACGCCCCGATGCCCGCTCGATGTACGCGATACGGTGCCATCTGGCAACGGATCACTTTCGTCGACATGCCAGAAGCGCTGCGGCCACGGAGCGGGTCGTCAGCTGACGGACCCGACCTCTTCGGACGTCGAGGGATGATCTCCAGTGGGGTTCGCGCGGACGAGGAGCACGACCTCGTCCCCCGCCTCGAGATCGTCGGCCGTATCGAAGAGGATGCGGTTCTCGCCGCGCAGCACGACCAGTGGCAGTCCGCGTCGCTGAACCTCCCAGACCGCCCGCAGCCGCTGCGCGTCGCCCTCGTCCGCCACCCTCTCGGTGACGATCTCGGTCCGGTTCGTCGTCAGCCACCCCTCCCACAGGCCGATGTCGACGTGGCCACCGAACAGCGGCTCCGCCCCGGCGTTCTCGCTGAAGCTGCGCAGGCCCGCGCTCATCGAGGCCCGCAACGCCGCGAGCACGCGCGGCACGAAGAACTCCTCGCGAGCGATGCGCGCCGCCAGCACGTTCACCTCGGCGTTGGTCGTCATCGCGGCGAACACCCCAGCCTCCTCGATCCGTGCCCGCTGCATCGTCTCGGCGTCGAGCACATCCCCTCTGACGGCGCTGAGCCCCTCCCGCCGCGCTTGAGCGCACAGGTCGGGGTTGGAGTCGATGAGGGTCACCGGCCGGGCATCGCCCAGCTGCGAGGCGATCGTGCGCGGTAGCGGTCCCGCGCCGCAGAGGACGACCCGGCGGCGGGCACTCTCGGAGCGATCGAGCTCTCCGTGTCGACGCAGCCATCGCACGCCGGCCGTCAACAGGATCGGAACGGTCGCGGTCGTGAAGATGGCCATGAAGACCAGGATCGTGAACAGCTCAGCCGAGATGAGCCCGAGCTCGAGACCGATCCCGGCCACGATGATCTCGACCGCGCCGCGACCGTTCATCGCCATACCGAGCACCAGGCCCTCACGCCAGCCGTACTGCGTCGGGATGTAGAACAGTGCGGTGCCTCCGATCTTGCCGAACATGGCCACCGCGAGGACGCCGAGCAGCAGTGCCAGGTCGGTCCGGAACACGTCGAGGTCGATCTGGAAGCCAGCGGTGACGAAGAACACCGGCGCGAGGAAGCCGACCGAGATGTCGTGGATGGTCCGGTTCACCTCCGTGAAGACGCGGCCCCCGAGCGCCTCGCTGCGCAGGAACAGTCCCGCGACGAAGGCGCCGAGGATGGGGTGCAGACCGGCGTACTCAGCTATCTCGGCGAACGCGAGTCCACTGCCGAGCACGAAGATGAAGGCGAGGCTGCGGTCGTTGCCGGACACGCGAGCTACCAGGCGGCCCAGCCGTGGGAGCAGGAGCGCACCGATCAGGCCGGTCACGACGAAGAAGGCCACCGCTTCGCCCGCTACCCGGGCAGTGCCGAACACATCGAACGCGCCGAGTTCGACGAATCCGATGATGCCGGCGAACACGATCAGCGTCGCCGTGTCGGACAGCAGCGCCCCCGCCATGAGCACGGACGCGATCCGGGTATCGAGCAGCTTGAGGTCGAGCAGGATGCGCGACTTGGTCGCCAACGACGTCACACCGACGGCACTGCCGACGAACAGCCCGGCGATGGCGGAGCCACCGGTCAGCATGATCAGGCCGAACCCCAGGCCGAAGGGGACGACGAAGCCACCCACCGCTGCGAGCAGACCGGGCACGGAGGCGCGTCGGAGATCACGGACGTCGATCTCGGTGCCGATGTAGAGCATCATCAGGATGACCCCGAGGTCACCGATGATGGTGAGCGCGTCGCTACTGTCGAGCAGCCCCAGGAGCGGTGGGCCGAGGAGGATGCCGACGATGAGTTCACCCAGGATCGCCGGGTAGCCGACGTGCACGGCGAGCCGCCCAGCGGCCCATGCGGCTACCAGTACGGCGAGCAGGTTGCCGACGCTGAAGGCCCCGTGAGCCGCCGTTTCCTGAGCGGCGAGCACTGCTTCGGTCACGGTGCTCCCGTGGTCGAGGGCTCAGCAGCCAACCATACCCAGCCCACGAGTGTGGTACCCGACTCGCGCCGAACGCTCCCCACGGTGGTGCCGGTGCTGGACGCGTAACCCATGCTCCAGATCGCTCGGCGCAAGGCTCTCGACCTGATCGACACCGGGCCACTTCTTGTCCCGCGATGCAACCAACCTGAGCCGTGTGACGTCTTCCTCTCGACGCCGCGAGCAACGGTGCTCCAGCACCTCCTGAACAGGAACGACGATGATGGACATGACGCGCGCGCGCATCTCGATCGCGCTCGCTGCCGGTCTCGCGATGGCTGCGCTGCTGGCCTCCGCTTGCTCGAGTTCGGATGCGGCGGCACCCCCGACGGACCCACCAACATCACCGGCACCACCGAGCACACCACCGACCGAAGCCATCGAGATCGACTGGAACGACGCGGAAGCCACGACCACGCTGGGCAACGGCTGGACGGTGAGCCACTGCGAGGGCGACGCGCCGCTCCTGTGCGTGTACGACGGCGACGAGTGGCTCGGGGTCCTCGAAGCCGGAAGCTCTCCTCTCGACGACGATCTCGCCGCGACGCTCGAGGCTGAAGGCCTCGCCGCGACGCTCGCCCAGCACGTCGAGGCCTACCACGCCACCTTCGAGGTGGACCGCGAGAACGGGTGCGGGCCGGGCTACGGGTACAGCGCTCTCGAGACCGTAGAGGCGACGCTCGCAGGCAACCTGGCACTGCGGTACGGCTTCGTCGGCACCCGCGACGGTGTCGAGGTGGAACGCAACCTCAGCTACGTCAGCATCGTCGACGGTCAGCTCAAGCTCATCACGGCGACGGCCAACGACCCCGACTCGTGCGTGTACTCCGACGAGTTCCACGAACTCACGCCCGCGGCTCTCCGCGAGTTCGAGACTCACCTCGATGCACTCGCCGCAGGGAGTCGCCTCCCACGGTAGACCGCCCTCCTAGAGTGCGCGGGGATGGTCTCGCTGCCCCTCGAACAACCGGCGTTCGTGTTCGCGGTGCTGTTCGTGGCCATCCTCGTCGCCCCGCTCGTCGCGGAACGCCTCCGAGCCCCAGGTCTCATCGGCTTGCTCCTCGCCGGAACCCTGATCGGACCGGCTGGCCTGGGACTCGTGGCACGCGGTGGTGTCGTGGAGTCACTCGGGGCCGTTGGACTGCTGTACCTGATGTTCGTGAGTGGCCTCGACCTCGACCTCGATGGGTTCGAGGAGTACCGCCGTGACTCGGTGCTCCTCGGCGTCCTGACGTTCATCGTCCCCGCGGTGGCTGTCGTCACGCTGGCGTTGGCGTTCGATCTGCGGTTCGCGGCGGCGGTGATGATCGGCTCCGCCTTCACCAGCCACACGCTGCTGACCTACCCTGTCGTGCAGCGCTTCGGGATCGTCCGCAACCGCGCCATCACCGCGACGCTGGGAGCGACGCTGCTGTGCACGGTGGCGGCGTTGCTCATGCTCGCGGTCGCTGCCGCCGCCGGTACCGGGTCGTCCGACCTCGGATTCTGGGTGGGCTTCCCGATCGGTCTGCTCACGTTCGGCGTCGTCACCCTGATGGGTCTGCCACGACTGACGCGATGGGTGTTCAGGGGGGTCGGACAGGACCGCGCGGTCAGGCTGACGTTCGTGCTCGCCGCGATGTTCGCGCTGTCGGCCACGGCCGATCTCGTGAACATCGAGCCGATCGTCGGTGCGTTCCTCGCTGGGCTCGCCGTCAACCGGTTCGTCGGCGAAGGCACCACCGTCCGCGAGCGGCTCGACGTGCTCGGATCCGCGCTGTTCATACCGCTCTTCCTCATCTCGACCGGGATGCTCATCGATCCGATCTCGGTCGCGACGAACCCGAGGACGCTGGCGATGGGGGCGGCGTTCACCGGCGCGACGCTGCTCTCGAAGTCGCTGGCAGCGTGGTCGACCGCCCGCCTCCTGGGCTTCGACCGGAACGAGCTCGGGATGATGGTGTCGCTCACGGTCGGGCAGGCGGCGGGAGCCCTCGCGGCAGTCATCGTCGCGTCGGATCTCGGACTGGTGGGTCAGGAGGTCGTGGATGCGACCGTGCTGGTGATACTCGTGACGGCCCTCGTGGCCGCACTCTCGGCTCAGCACTTCGCACCGCGGGTTGCGGTCCCCCCCGTCCGCGTGCGTGGGCTCGGACAGCGTGTCGTCGTCCCGGTCGCGAACCCGCACACCGCGGGACCGCTCGTGGAGCTCGCGGGGCTCGTCGCAGGTGCGGACCACGGCGCCGTCGTGGCGGTCAACGTCCTCGATCATGCGGCTTCGCCGCACGAGGTCGATGAGCACCGGAAGGTGACCGCCGAGGCGGAGCGAGCGGCCCTGCGGGTGGGAGCGGAGGCGGTCAGTCTCGTCCGGATCGATGCCAGCCCCACGGCTGGTGTGCTCCACACGGTGGTCGAACATGCAGGCACGAGCATCCTGATGGGTTGGACCGGCCACACCAACCGACGAGAGGCGTTCTTCGGCAGCATCATCGACGCGGTCATCGCCCGGGCGTCCGTGCCGGTACTCGTCGCACATCCGGGTAGCGATGGCGAGATCCGGCGGGTCGTGCTGTCGCTGACGTCCTACGACCTCACGATCGAGGGTGAACGGACGCTCGAGCTGACCCGCGATGTCGCCACACGGCTCGCCACTCAGGCCGGAGTTCCACTGCTCGTCGTCGGGCCGGAGCCACCCGAGCGCCTGCGAGCGCTGATCGCGAACGAGCGCCAACGAGGAGTGGAAGCGGTGCACGATGACCGGGCGCAGACGGTGTCCCTACGCGACCACACCGGCCCCGGTGACCTGGTCGTGACTGGCGTGCCTCCGACCCGAGGCCGGCTCGCACGGCGTGCGCTGCGGGTCGGACGCACCGTGCAGGACCGCACCCTGATCGTCGCCGTCCCGCACTGACTCCGGTCAGGCTGCGCCGGCTCGGGTGTCGGTCTCGCGCAGCGCGTCGATGAGTTCGTCCTTGGACATGCTCGAGCGCCCCGAGATGTCGCGCTGCTGGGCGAGATCGTACAGCTCGTCCCGCGTCAGATCGGTGTACGAGCCGTCGCCGCTGGCCGCCGCACGTCGGTCGCCACGGGACCGCTGCAGGCTCTCCTCCAAGGCAGCCATGAGGTCGACGACACCGCCGACATCGCGCTCCGGAGGGGTGATCTCCACCTCCTCGCCTTCCGCCTTGGCCTCGAGGAACTCGATCAGGCGCTGCTGGTACTCGTCGTGGTAGGCGGAGGGGTCGAACTGGGTGACGAGCCGGTCGATCAGCTGCTCGGCCATCTCGAGTTCACGCTCGCGCACCTCGACGTCTTGCCCGAAGGAGCCCACGTCCAGTTCCTCGGGATCGGCGACCTCGTCGGCGTAGTTCATGGTGGACAGCAGCAGCACACCATCTCGTGGCCGCAGCGCCGCGAGGTACTCCTTGTTGCGCATGACGAACTTCGCGATGCCGACCCGCCCCGACCGCTCCATCGCCTCGGTCAGCAGTCGGTAGGGCTTGAGTGCCGCCTCACCGTCAGGAGCCAGGTAGTAGGGACGGTCGTAGTAGATGGGGTCGATCTCGGACAGGTCCACGAAGTCGCGGATGTCGATCATCCGTGACGTCTCTGGATCGAGCTGCTCGAGCTCATCGGGATCGACGATCACGTAGCGATCCTCGCCGACCTCGTAGCCCTTGACGATCTCGTCGTAGGGGACCTCCTCGCCGGTCTCCTCGTCGACGCGCTTGCGCTTCACCCGCGCGTGGGTGGTCGCGTGGATCTGCTTGAAGTTCACGTCGTGGCTGCGGACCACGGTGAAGAGCTTCACGGGCACGTTGACGAGCCCGAACGATACGAAACCACTCCAGGTCGCTCTAGCCATCCTGCTGCTCCTGATCGTCCTCTGCCAGGGTCGCTCCGATCAGGTCGCCGCGCCGCACCCGGCCACGTCCGACCGTCGGGTGTGACTACGGTGACCCGACCGAGTGTCAGGGGCCACGTGTTCCGTCGTCTCGCCGTGCTGGCTGCGCTCACCGGGCTGCTGTTGCCAGCCGCCCCAGCCCTCGCCGACCTCCCCGACGGGACCACGCATCCACGCGCGTTCCCGTCAGCGCGAACCCTTCGCGCCTCACCAGCCTGACGGAAACCCGCATCCACGCGCGTTCCCGTCGCGCGGCTCGATCGCTCGCCTACCAGCGGGCGTCGAGCAGGGACTCGACGGCGTCGACCACGCGGACCGGCTGCGTCCGGATCGCGAGGTGATCCGCGTCAAGAGCCGACCGAGGCCAGCTCCGCGCACCCGCCTCAGCGAACTCGGCGTCGTACGCGTCGCTGAGCTTCAGGTAGCTACAGCGACCGCGTGACCAGCCATCGGGCACGGGAACCGCCTCGTCGTAGAACGACCGCGGCAGCGAGGCCATGTCCGCCGCGATCTCAGCTCGGTCGAGCGGATCGGGTATCAACTCCTCCACGACCTGCTCCGGCCACCACTCCAGCCAGGGTCGCAAGCGACCGTCCACGGTCTGCTCATCGAGCTGCCGACGCATCGCCGGCGGCGTCTCGTGGACCCCAGCACCGGGAGGGAGTACCGCGTCGACGAACACCATGTGGGCGTCCGAGACGCGATCGGCGATCTCCGGCAGGAACGCGCCTGCACCCGAGTGGCCGACCACGGCGGTCGGCCCGGTCAGTGAGGCGGCACCTGCAACGGCCACCTCGACGAACGCCTCCCACTGCGGAGGCGGTGACGACGCCACGACCGTGAGGTCGGGGAGGGCGACGTCGAAGCCTCGGGCCCCCAGGACCTCGGCGGCCAACGCCCAGGACGAGGGCCCCACCAGGGGGCTGTGGACCAGGACCACGGACATCGCCATCGCAAGGAGCAGGCTAGGGGGTAGCGTCAGCCGCGACCGTGACCCGGAGGCTCGGCCGGAGCCTGTCCGGGCTGGGGACCGGCAGGCACGTCGTCGGGGATGTGCTCGTCAGCCTGGTCCGGCGCGCGGTCCTCGGGCTCGGTCAGCCCCTCGCCGGAGCCCTCGGGTGCGTCGTCCGGCCGGTCGCCCGCGGTCTCGCGCTTGGTCTCCGCGGTCGTACGCCCCTCGTCGGCTCGATCGGGCAGGTCGCTGCTGCGGCCGTCCGACGCCTCGTCGGCGACCTCGCGCCCCTCGACGCCGGGTTCACCGTCGCTCTGACCGGTCGCGTCCTCCGCGACCTCCTGACCGAGGTCGGCCTCGAGTGCCGGAGCTCGATCCTCGTCGCCGGCACTGCCGGGGCCGCCCCGACGCTCGACGGCTTCGCGCGCGGTGTCGCTGGCGCTCGACGGCAGCTCGAAGGGCGTCACCGTCCCCACGACGCCCGCGACGGCGTCCTGGACCGGGGCGGGGAGCACGCCAGCGGCGCCCGCACCGGTGGTGGCGGCGGCCGCCACGGCGGCGCCGAGACCGAGCTTCACGAACAGCCCGAAGGCGGCGAACCGGGTTGCCAGCGTGCGCACCAGCCGGCGCCCGCGTGCGGTGCGCGACGGATCGGCGGTGGTGAGGGCGTAGCTCGGCCTCACCGGGTCGAGTCCGTCGGAGAAGATCTCAGAGAGCGCGTCAGACGGGCACTGCGGCGTGCCAGCGACGGCGCGATGCAGCGCGGAGACGAAGTCGGCCAGCTCGTACAGATCGGCGTCGTCGGGGCGCCCTCCGGCCAGGAGCCGGCCGATCGTTGCGTCGGAGAGGCGCTGGCGGCGTCTACGCACTGGTGAGCTGCACTGGCGAACTCCTCGTGTCACCTACGTCATCGCCGTGAGAGCTCAGAGGGTTACGCCCCGTGCGGCGAGGATCTGCTTGACGCGCAGGAGCCCGCGACGCTGCAGCTGCTTGACCGCCCCGGGGCGCTTGCCGATCGTGTCCGCCGTCTCGTCGACCGTGAGGCCGCCGACGATCCGCAGGAGCAACACGTCACGCTGGGTGGAGGGGAGGTCGGCGAGGAGTTCCCCGACCTGCTCCTGACGCAGCTTGTGCACCACGTCGTCCTCGGTCGTCTCACCGGTGGGGACGTCGGTGCCCGGTTCGAGCTCGGTCGTGGACGGACGGCGGGACCAGTAGCGGCGTTCATCGAGCAGGCGTCGGTGCGCGATCGTGAACACCCACGACCGGAACTGCTGCTCGGTCCCCTCGAAGGAGCCCAGACCACGGAAGACGGCCAGGAAGGTCTCGGACGCCACGTCATCGGGCTCGCGCGCACCCTGTAGGCGCAGGTAGCCGGTCACGGTCGGGGCGAGGTGCTCGTACAGCCGCTCGAACGCCCACCCCGCCCCGGCCTGGGCGGCGGCGAGCACGTCGTCGAAAGCCTCCAGGCTCACCCCTGGGGGCGTGCGTCGAGCCGCTCCAGGATGGCGTCGCACACCCTCGCCAGGTCCGCGACGTCGCCGTCGTCCAGGCCATCGAACACGAACCCACGCACCGCCTCCGCGTGGCCGGGAGCTGTGGCGACGACCTTGTCCCAGCCCGCTTCCGTCAGGACCGCGTAGCTCGCGCGTGCGTCGTGCTCGCACGGCTCCCGGGCGACCCAACCGCGCTTCTCCAGGCGGGTCACCACGTGGGACAGTCGGGAGAGCGACGCGTTCGCCTGGGCCGCGAGATCGCTCAGCTGCAGCCGGCGCTCCGGTGCCTCGCTCAGCAACGCCATCACCCAGTACTCGAAGTGGCTCACGTCCGCGTCCTGCTGGAGTTGGCGCTCGAGCTCGGACGGCAGCTTGAGCACGACCGCCGCCAGTCGGCGCCACGCGTGCTGCTCAGGGTCCGTCAACCAGCGTGGCTCCTCCATGGCGCTCAACCTACCTCTTGACGATTCAACCGTTCTCCCCGACCGGCGACCACTGATACTTGACACATCAACCAACCCCCGGGTAGCTTACTTGAAGCATCAACCGAACGCTACCGATCCGAGAGGACCTAGAATGACGACCACCACGACCTCCCCGACATTGACCGGCACCTACGAGCTCGATCCGACGCACACGCGCATCGGGTTCGTGGCGCGTCATGCGATGGTGACCAAGGTGCGCGGCTCGTTCAACGAGTTCAGCGGTTCCGGCTACTTCGACGCGGACGACCCCACCCGCTCCCACGTCGAGGTCACGATCACGGCTGCGAGCATCGACACGCGCAACGCCGACCGCGACGCACACCTGCGCAGCAACGACTTCCTCGACATGGCCAACCACCCCGAGATCCACTTCGTCTCGAGCTCGGTGGAGCAGCTCGACGACGACACGTACCGTGTGGTCGGCGACCTCACGATCAAGGGCGTCACCAAGCCGGTCACGATCGACTTCGACCACGAAGGCAATGCCGTGGACCCCTACGGCAACCTGCGTCTGGGCTTCGAGGGCCGGACGACGATCAACCGCAAGGACTGGGGCGTGAACTGGAACGCCGCGCTCGAGGCCGGCGGCGTGCTCGTCAGCGAGAAGGTCACGCTCGAGTTCGAGGTCTCGGCGATCCGCACCGACAGCTGAACCCACGCCGGGGCCGGGCGCGCCGCCCGGCCCCACGAGGAGGGAGTCCGATGACGTTCTCACCCGTGCGACTCAACCACGCCGTGCTCTTCGTCGCCGACCTCGACCGATCACTGCGCTTCTACACCGACACCTTCGGCATGGAGGTCGTCGCCCGCGAGCCGCGTGCGAACGCGGCGTTCCTCCGTCTGCCGCGCTCCGACAACCACCACGACCTCGGGCTGTTCGGCGTCGGCACCATCGGGGGACCGCGACGGCGTGGCGCCATCGGCCTGTACCACCTCGCCTGGCAGCTCGATACCGTCGACGAACTCGCTGACGCGTACCGGACCCTGCGGGAAGTCGGCGCGTACACCGGCGCCTCCAACCACGGCGCCACGCTGAGCGTCTACGGGGCGGACCCCGACGGCATCGAGTTCGAGATCATGTGGATGCTGCCCCGGGATCAGTGGGGCGCCTACGAGAACGCCGCACCGATCGAGCCGCTCGATCTCGATCGCGAGCTAGAGCGCTGGTCGGGCGTCAGCACTGCGCTGCGGCCAGCGTCGAGCGGTCAGTAGTCTCGGACGATCGGGAAGAGCCGGTCGGGTAGCAGATGCGGTTCCGAGCCGGTGAGGCAGCCCAACACGATCGCGAAGGTGTTGACGAAGGTCAGATCGTCGGGCACGTCGAGGTCACGGCACGCCTCGGGCAGCCGGATGGCGCTGAACGCGGAGAAGAACATCTCGCCGTCGAGCAGCACGCGACCGGACGTCTCGGTGCTGAACCCCAGCCGGGGCCCGTGGTCGCCCGTGATGATGATCACGGGGTCGGCATCGACCTCGAGGATGCGCCGGACGGTGGCGTCGAGGCGGTCGAACAGGCACGTCACGGCATCCCGGTACCCCGGCCCCTCGCCCCAGGCCGCGAACACGGGAGCGACATCGCGCAGCCCGCAGGCCGCATCCCGGTAGTAGGGCGGGTGCGGGTTGATCAGGTGGATGAAGGCGAAGTACGGCGAGGGCGGAGCTCGGTCGAGCACCGCCCGCGTCACCTCGACCGGATCGTTGGACCGCGCGATGCTCGCACTCGCTTCCTCATCGACGATCAGCTCGATCAACGGCGTCTGTGTGGCGAGGGCCCACTCGGTGTCGCTCAGCGGACCGTGGTCGCCGATGCACACGTCCTCGAGGCCAGCACACCGGCTGCCTGTCCACAACCCGGGGTACGCGTGCACGTACCCGTACCCGTTGGCGCGCAGCGTCGCGACCGTGCGGTTGTCCCCCTGTAGGCGCTCGAAGAACGGTCCGGCGCCGGGTTCCTCGACGCCGTCGTACAGGTACTCCATGTCCAGCGCCGACGCGACCGCGAGGTGCGTGAACGGGTAGTTGCTCCTGGCCTGCTCCTGCACGTGGAAGCCCCGCTCCTCCAGCGAGCCGACGAAGCCGTCGGTCTCCACCCCCACCTGACGCAGGAACGGGGGACCCGCCAGCCCGTCGAGCACGAACCAGTAGACGTTGGGGTGGGGCTCGAACGCCGCGTCGGCGGACTCGCGCACGATCGTCTCCTCAGCGGCAGCCGTTGGAGCGGCGCTCAGGAGCTGCACGAGCGGCAGGAGCAGGAGCGCCGGCGCCCAGATCGCGAGGAAGAGCTGCGCCTTCTCCCTGCGCAGCAAGGGGATCGCGAGCGCGATGATGACCGCAGCGACCAGCAGCCACCACTGCAGTCCCGTCAAGGGCGCCCCGACGCGATCGCGGACGTCGACGACGGCCGGGTAGTTGAAGAAGAGGAACAGCGCCACACCCAGCACGGCACCGATCCACCGTGCGGCGCCACGGCTCCGCCACGCCACGAGGGCGACCACCGCCAGTCCCGCGGCGACGGTGATCGCCCACCACCAGAGGACGAACGCGAGATCGAGACCCTCCCCGACGTTGGCGGCGATCAGCGACAGGTAGGGCAGGCTCCCGAGCGCGGCCACGACGAGGACGGCCGGCCAGATCCGCCCGACTCGTCCCTCGGCTGTCTCGTCCACCGCATCCCCTCGTCGGTCGGCGCCAGAAGGTACCCACCACCGCCACCGCCACCGCGCCGAGCCGCCCTGGTCAGGAGACGCTAAGCTCAACCATCATCGACTCAATATATGTTGAGAGGTTGTGGAAAGTGGCCGACCGCGAGACCCGAGCGCGACGACACCACGCGCTGGGCGACACGCACCGACTCGCCATCGTCGACGCGCTGCAGGTATCCGATCGGACGCCATCGGAGCTGCAACGACTGACGGCGCTGCCCTCGAACCTGCTGGCGTTCCACCTCGACGTGCTCGAGGAGGCCGCCCTGATCGCACGGCACGGATCCGAGGGCGACCGGCGCCGCCGGTACGTCACCCTGGACGGCGGCGTCCTGGCCGACCTCGTCGTGGTGCCGCCCTCCGGCCTCGGCGACATCGCAGACCCGGTCCTGTTCGTGTGCCGTCGCAACTCGGCGCGCTCACAGCTCGCGGCCGCGCTGTGGAGCGAACGCACCGGCCGCGTCGGCCTCTCGGCGGGTCTCGATCCGGCACCGCGCGTCCACCCTCACGCCGTCGAGGTGGCGCGACGTCACCGCCTCGATGTCCGCGGGGCCCGTCCGCGCGGCTACCCGGAGGTCGAGGTCGAACCGGGTCTCGTCGTGTCGGTGTGCGACCGGGCACGTGAGGCGGGCATCCCCTTCGACGCCCCCGTCCTGCACTGGTCGGTGCCCGATCCCACACGGGGTGGCCTGCGCGATTTCGAGACGGCCTACACCGTTCTCAGCCGGCGCATCGATCGGCTCGCGCAGGCGGTCGCTGCGTGAGTAGACGGGCGCTCACGCCGGCTCCTGACGTCGCTGAGTGCGTGGTCGTGCCGCACCAAGACGACCGCCCTCCGCTGCCGACCTCGGCCACGGGAGGATGACGATGTCCGAGCGACCCACCGTGCTGTTCCTGTGCGTGCACAACGCCGGCCGATCGCAGATGGCTGCGGCGTGGCTCCGCTACCTCGGCGGCGACCGCGTCGAGGTGCTCTCCGGCGGCTCCAGTCCCGGCGAGCGCGTCCACCCCGTCGCCGCCGAGGCGATGGCCGAGGTCGGCATCGACATCATGGCGGAGGAGCCGCAGCGCTGGACCGACGAGAAGCTGCACCGCGCGGACGTCATCGTCACGATGGGATGCGGCGACGAGTGCCCGTTCATCCCCGGCAAGCGCTACCTCGACTGGGAGCTCGACGACCCGGCTGGTCGGCCCGTGGAGGCCGTGCGACCGATCCGGGACGACATCGAGCGGCGGGTCCGTGCGCTGATGGCGGAGCTGGGCGTGACAGCCCGGCCAGCCTGATGCCCGATCGCGACGGGGAGCGGACGATGAGCCAGGGCAGGCACGAGCTCGCTCGCCGTCTCACGACGACCGACGCCGTGCTCATCGGGCTGGGCGCCATGGTCGGCGCTGGCGTCTTCGCCGCGCCCGGTCCCGCGGCGGAGGCCGCCGGGAGCTGGATGCTCGCCGGCCTCGCCCTGGCAGCGATCGTCGCCTACGCCAACGCGACGTCGTCGGCGCAGCTGGCGGCGCTCTACCCCGAGTCGGGCGGCACCTACGTCTACGCCCGTCAACGGCTCGGTCCCTACTGGGGCTTCCTCGCGGGATGGAGCTTCGTGATCGGCAAGACCGCCAGCCTCGCCGCCATGGCGCTGACGTTCGGGGCGTACGTGCACGCGGATCTCGCACGCCCCGTGGGCATCGGCGCGGTCCTGGCCCTCACCGCCGTCAACTACCGCGGGGTCGAGAAGACCGCCCGCCTCACGCGCATCATCGTCGCGATCGGCTTCGCCGCCCTCGCCACCGTCGTCGTCGCCTCGCTCGTAGGGGGGGACCCGGCGCTCAGCAAGCTCGACGGGGACGCACCGCGGGGTCTGTGGGGCGTGCTGCAGTCGGGGGGTCTGCTGTTCTTCGCGTTCGCGGGCTACGCCCGGATCGCCACGCTCGGCGAGGAGGTGCGCGATCCGGCGACCACGATCCCCCGAGCGATCCCCATCGCGTTGTGGCTCGTGGTCGCCACGTACGCGCTCGTGATCGGGGCGACGCTCGTGGCCGTGGGCGCGGGGACGATCGCCAACTCCCCCGCCCCGCTCGCGGACGCCGTCGAGGCCGGACGCTGGCGCACTCTCGCTCCCGTCGTGGGCGTGGGCGCGGCGGTCGCTGCGGGTGGTGTGCTGCTGTCGCTGTTGGCGGGCGTCAGCCGCACCGCGTTCTCGATGGCTCGCCGACGTGAGCTCCCCGGCTACCTCAACGCGGTGCACCCCCGCTACCGCACGCCCCACCGGGCGGAGGTGACCGCGGCCGTTGTCGTCTGCGCCATCGTCCTAGCCGCGGACCTGCGGGGCGCGATCGGCTTCAGCTCGTTCGCGGTCCTGACGTACTACGGCCTCGCGAACGCATCGGCGTGGACGCTCTCAACAGACGAGCGGCGGTGGCCACGCTGGCTCGCGGGTGTCGGCGTGGCGCTGTGCGCCCTGCTGGCCCTCACCCTGCCGCTGGTCGCGGTGATCGGTGGGCTCGTGCTGCTGGCTATCGGCTCGATCACCTGGTTCGCGACGGGCGGCCCGCGTCAGACGTCCTGAAGGGCCCCGCCGCGCAGCACCAGGCTCAGGACCAGCGACGCGGTGGCGGGGCGATCGTCATCGACGACAGCGAGCAGCCGGACCCCTCGCGCATCCCAGCGCTCGGGCGCCAAGCCCTCGATCTTGCAGGTCGCGTACGGCTCCGGCACCGCCGCGACGGTCGTGCGCTGCTCGTCCAGCAGCGCCAACACCGAGCCGGCGACGGGACCGTCGGCGACCGGATCGGGCGCGTCCTCGGCGGTGGCGGACACGCAGATGGCTCCGGTCGGCAGCGCGACCGCATCGGTGATGCCGAACGCGAGTCCGCCGACGCCGCCGAGGTCGTATGCCCGCACGTCGCCCAGCTCCACGTCCGCGGGATCGCGTGCGCCCCGGACCGCGGCGATGAGCGCACCCAGTTCCACGTCGACGCTGGCCGAGGGAACACCCGATCGCGCGTGTCCCCGCTGGTACCAACGCAGTCGCTCACCGACGACGCACGCGCCCTCGAGGTTGAGCGCCGCCGGCTCGATCTGCAGCGCCTGGCGGACGCGGCGGTAGAGCGGTGCGAGGTCGGCCGAGGTCGCGACGGGACCGTCCGAGCCGAGTTCGACGACGACGCCCCGGGTGCGTGGCGGCAACGAGCCGGACCCGAGCAGGAGCACGCCGCGGCCGCCCTCGATGGTGACCTCGCAGGCAGCCTCGAGGTCGGGCTTGAGGTGCTTGGTCGCCGACGCTTCGTCGAAGGTGTCGTGGCCCTCCACCGGCGGCAACAGCCGGACCCGCTCCACGCCACCGTGCTCCGGCGACCACCACGCGGCGTGGGTGGCGTCGTCCTGGACGACCAGCCATCCCGCGCCGAGACGGGCGACCGCCGAGGCCGCACGGACGGGATCGTCGGGACCGAAGCGCAGCGCGGTCACCCCGGTGACCTGCACGGACAGCGTCCCGTCGTGAGGCTCCTCGGGCACCGGTCCGGTCATCGTCTCTCGCGTGGCGGCTAGATGCCGTGGTTAGCATGCCGGGATGAGCGCGTGGCGACGACCCCTGGCCGTCTTCATCGGGGGGATAGCAGGCGGCGGGGCGCGGATCGGCCTCTCCGCGGCGTTCGCGGCTCCGAGCGGCATCCCGTGGGACACGCTCGTTGCCAACCTGAGCGGCGCGCTGCTCCTCGGGTACGTCCTGACGCGGCTACTGGCGGGGGCGCGTCGTACGACACTGACGGTGCCGCTCCTCTGTACTGGGGTGCTGGGCAGCTACACGACCTTCTCCGCCCTTTCGCTGGAGACCTGGATGCTGCTGCGAGGTGACCGACCTGCTCTCGGAGTGGGCTACGCCGTCGCGAGCGTGATACTGGGACTCGCCGCTGCGGCAGCCGGGATCCGGCTCGCGGAGCGGACGCCATGATCGTGCTCGCGGCCATCATCGCCGGCGGCGTCGGCTCCGCCGCCCGCTACGGGCTGGCTGGCACGGTGCAGCGCGGCGCACGCACGACCCGCCCGTGGGGTACGGCGGTCGTCAACCTCGCCGGTGCCCTCGTGCTGGGGCTACTGACCGGGCTGCACGCAGCGGGACACCTCCACGTCGATATCGTCACCGTCGTCGGGACGGGGTTCTGCGGCGGCTTCACCACCTTCTCGACGTGGATGGTGGAATCGGTTCTGCTCGGCGAGGAGGGCGGAGGGGCGGGGCGCGTTGGCGCCTTGCTGAACGTGGCGGGGATGCTGGTGCTGGGTGTCGGCGCAGCCGCGGTGGCGGCGGCGATCGCGTAGGAGGGAGCGACGTGGAGGACCTGGAGGATGGCGTCCTGCTGCGGATCTTCGTCGGCGAGGACGACGAGCACGAGGGCCGTCCGCTGTACGAGGCCATCGTGCTGGCGCTCCGCGAGCACGGCCTCGCCGGTGCCACGGTGTTCCGCGGCGTGATGGGCTTCGGTCGGTCGAGCGTGGTGCACACCTCGAAGGTGCTGCGACTCTCGGAGGACCTGCCGATCGTCATCGAGTGCGTCGACCGGCGCGCCACCGTCGAGCGTGTGTTGCCCGTGCTCGACGGGATGATCGAGGACGGGCTCGTGACGCTCGAAGCGGCCGACGTGCGCGTCTACCGCGGCCGCGAACCCGGCTGAAGCCGGTCCGGAGCCCGATCGTGCCGTGAGTCATCGCACGGGCGTCACAGCCGGTGGATCACGAGCTCGTGCGCGCGCTCGACGAACCGGGCGTAGGCGTGTGCTGCCTCAGCCAGGTGCGGTCCGGCGCCCCGCGCATGGTCGGGATCCATCCACACCTCGACGAGGACGACGTCGCGTCGCAGCGTCCGCTTCCACCGCCCCGCGGGTACACCATCGCTGACGACCACCCCCGTCGGAACGCCGAGCCGACCGCTCGAGCGCCCCGCGCCGACCTCCATCCCCCGCGTCGCCTGGAATCCCACGAACAGCTCGTCGTAGGTGGGCAGCAGGTGCACCCTCGTTCCTCCGGCGCGGCGCGATGTTGGCTCGGCCCACCAGTACCTCACGCCCTCGACGTCGCGGTGCTCGAGCGTGTCTTGCAGCTCCTCCAACGCCCCACGGATGTCGGTGAGGGTCAGGCTCGCCCACCAGCGCAGGTCCGCGTCGCTGGCGGGACCGTGTCCCTGGAGGTAGCGCCGGACCAGTTCGGTGACGGCGGCGTCTCGATCGCGTGAGGGGGTCCGCGGGGCGCGGTCGTCGACGAGCGCGTACGTGTGCTGGTTGCCCGATCGCGGCCCGCTGCAGACGACCCCGGTCAGCTCGGCGTGCATGAGCAGGTAGGGCAGGCGCTGCCCGTCGGGCTCGGTACCAGCGTCCTCGAGGATCTGACGCGCCTCGGACCGGGGCACCGCTCGACCACCACGCAAGGCAGCCGCGAGGGCCTCGCATCCCGTCTGCAAGACCGCGTCGTCGAGGCCGACCTGCCGGTACCGCGACCGGTTGTGGCCGATCACCCGTGGGCCGGTGAGGTCGAGCAGCCAGCGCAGATCGGCGGCGGTCACCAGGTGCCACGTGGGTCGCAGCACGTGGGTACGGACCAGCGTCGCGTCATCCAGAGCTCGATCGACTTCGGCGTCCGTCGAACCCCGCGTTCGCTGGGCGATCGACCACGTGCTGCCGGCGTACTCCTGGGCCTGGAGCGCGAGGAGGTGAGCCACGGCGTCACGCGGGCTCACCGCGCCGGGGCCCGTGAGCAGCTGGGTCGCCGTGCGCCAGCGCACGAGGTCACGAACGTCCACGCATCCGAGCCTACGCGGGCCGGTCGCAGCGACGGTTACGTTGCCCGAGGGCTACGAGGGGAGAGGCCGTGGGACGACGTGGCCTGGCGGTGTGGCTGGCGGCGTTCATGGTGCCGCTGGTGCTCCACGCCCCGCCCGCGGCTGCCGAGGTGCCGACGCCGACGGTCGAGGAGATCCCGTACGGGGTCGGGGTGTTCGGCCACCCGCTGTGGGATCCGTGGTTCGACATCGAGGCCTTCGGCTACGAGTCGCACGAGTACCTCGTGTCCGGGACGGCCACCGCCACCGGAGGGACGCAGACCGCTGACTACACGACCCGCATCATCGTGGTGCACCCGACGGACCCGGCGGACTTCTCGGGCACCGTGATGCTCGACTGGGTGAACGTGACCGCACAGTTCGAGAACGCCGTCAACTCGCTCACCTCGGTCCGCTACCTGCTGCGCGAGGGCTGGACGTGGGTGCACGTCAGCGCGCAGGCAGCGGGTGTGTGCTGCACACCGCTGACACCGAAGGTCTACGACCCCGTCCGC
This sequence comes from Actinomycetota bacterium, assembly GCA_019347575.1. Taxonomy (NCBI): domain Bacteria; kingdom Bacillati; phylum Actinomycetota; species Actinomycetota bacterium. Next base: position 49,803 of record JAHWKY010000014.1, read on the forward strand.
TACGAGGCGCTCGACCACCCCGGTGACGAGTACGCCAACGACATGTTCAGCCAGATCGCCAAGGTGTTCGAGGAACCAGGTCCGGTCGACCCACTCCGGGGCCTGCAGGCCGAAGTGATCCTGGCGGCCGGACAGTCGCAGAGCGCCAACCGCCTGACCGACTACGTGCAGACGAGGCAGCAGGCCGCGGGGATCATCGACGGGTTCCTGATCCAGGCCGAGGGCGACAAGGTCTACCCCGCCAACCCCGATGTCCCGGTGATCCACGTACTCGGCGAGCGCGAGGGGGACCCCGAGGAGCCCACCGAGTGGCCCAACTACGTCCTGTGGGAGGTCGCCGGCGCCGCACACGCGGATTCGTGGATCGGACGACAGCAGACCGAGGGGCAGCGGGATCGCCTCGGTAGTCGCGAACGCAAGTCGCGCGAGGAAGCCGAGGCGTTGTGGCAGTCGGCGGGCAACATGGGCGAGGAGGTGGATCCGCGTTCGACGGTGTGCATCGTCAACGGGGCGCTGTTCCCCACCCGGTTCGCGGTGAACGCCGCGCTCGACCACCTCGAACGCTGGGGGAGCGAGGGCATCCGTCCTCCGGTGCCGCCGCGGTACGAGTTCGAGGATGGGTCCGTGGCGCGGGACGCGGACCGCAACGCGCTCGGCGGGCTGCGACTCCCGCCGATCGACGTGCCGATCGCCCACTACGACTCCGCGGCCTGCAACCTCGGCGGCATCACGGTCCCGTTCGCCGAGGTGGATCTGATCCAGCGCTACGGCGACCACCAGAGCTACTACGACCGCTTCGCCGCAGCCACCACCCAGACCGTCGCCGCCGGGTACCTGCTGCCGACCGACGCCGAGGAGCTGCTCGCCCGCGCCTGCGCCGCACGACCGCGCTTCCTCGATACCAGCACCGAACCGTGCGCCGCGTCGGTCACCGACGGTGACCCACCGGATGGTCCCGCCCCGGCTCCGGATCCGCCGGCCTCGCCGCCACCTCCGTCCTCCCTCCCCACTACCGGTGGCGGAGTCGTCGCGCTCGCGCTGCTCCTGGCCGCGATGGGGTCGCGCCGGCGCTCGCGGTGAGAGCGATCGCGGACGGGAGGTCCGCGGGCACGGCGAGATCGATCAGCAGATGCGCGGTAGGGGATCGCCGACCAGCATGTCGATGATGCGGTGTCCCCCGAAGGTCGTGCGCCCCAGCACCCGACCCTCGGGTTCCTCGACCACCTCACCGATGATCGCGGCGTCCTCACCTGCCGGGTCGGAGCGCATCGCCTCGAGCCCGGCATCAGCGTGCTCGGGTGCGACGAACGCGACCAGCTTGCCCTCGTTGGCGACGTAAAGGGGATCGATGCCCAGGATCTCGCACGCCCCGGTGACGGCGGGACGGAGTGGGACCCTGGCCTCTTGGACCACGATCCCCGCCCCGGAGCTCAACGCGATCTCGTTCAGGACCGTCGCCACGCCGCCTCGGGTCGCGTCGCGCATGCAGTGCAGGCCGGCCCCGCAGGCGTCCATGACCTCCTCGGCGAGCGACCACAGCGGCTGCGTGTCGCTGCGGACGTCCGCGGAGATCTCGAGTTCCCCCCGAGCGAGCATGATGGCGACCCCGTGGTCGCCGATGGTCCCTGATACGAGGACCTGGTCGCCGGGTCGGACCAGCTGGGGCGCGAGCATCCGATCCCCCGCGACCAGCCCGACTCCGGTCGTGGTGATGTAGAGCCCGTCCGCCTTGCCGCGCTCGACGACCTTCGTGTCGCCGGTCACGATCGGCACGCCCGCCCGCTGTGCTGCGCCGGCCATGGCCTCGATCTCGTGCCGCAACGCGTCGGCACCGAGGCCCTCCTCGAGGATGAAGGCCGCCGACAGCCCGAGAGGGCGCGCCCCGACGACCGCGAGGTCGTTCACGGTCCCGTTGACGGCGAGCTCGCCGATCGAGCCGCCGGGGAACACGTGCGGCCGGACGACGAACGAGTCGGTCGAGACCGCGATCCGAGCGCCGTCGATGCCGAGCACCGCAGCGTCGCCGAGGGTGGCGAGCGCGGGGTTGTCGAGCATCGGCACGAACACGCCCTCGACGAGTTGGCGCGACGCCTTCCCACCGGCACCGTGGGACATGGTGATGTGCTCGTCGGTGAACCGGGGGCGGCGACGGCGCATGTCCTCGATGCGCTCGATCACCTCTTCCTCGGTGAACTGCTTGGGCACGGGACCTCCCCCGACCGGTCGGTATCAGGCGTGGACGGGCAGCCGCTTCTTCGCGTACCTGCCGTAGTTGTAGTAGGCCGCGCACGCGCCCTCGGACGACACCATGCAGGTCCCGATCGGGGTCTCGGGCGTGCAAGCCGTGCCGAAGACCTTGCACTCCCACGGCTTGAGCACGCCCTTGAGCACCTCACCGCACTGGCACGACTTGGGGTCGGCGACGCGGACGCCCGGCATCTCGTAGCGCTGTTCGGCGTCGAAGTCGGCGTACGCGTCGGAGAGCCGCAGCGCGGAGTGGGCGATCGAACCCAGCCCGCGCCACTCGAAGTACGGACGGAGCGCGAACACCTCGCCCATCACCCCCAGCGCACGCGGGTTGCCGTCCCACGGCACGATGCGCGCGTACTGGTTCTCGACCTCGGCACGCCCCTCGGCGAGCTGAGCCATGATCATCTCGATCGACTGCAGCACGTCGAGGGGTTCGAAGCCGGCGGTCACCACCGGCATGCCGTGCTCCCGCGGCACGAACTCGTACGGCCGGCACCCGATCACGGTCGAGACGTGGCCGGGACCGATGAACGCGTCGAGGCGCAGGTCGGGCGAGTCGAGGATGGCCTTCATGGCCGGGATGATGGTGACATGGCTGCAGATGACCGAGAAGTTGTCGATCCCCTCGCGGCGGGCCCGGACCAGCGTCAGGGCGGTCGACGGAGCGGTGGTCTCGAACCCGATCGCGTAGAAGACGACCTGGCGGTCGGGGTTCTCGCGCGCGATGCGCAGGGCGTCCAGCGGCGAGTAGACCATGCGGATGTCGGCCCCCCGCGCGTTGGCGTCGAGGAACGACCCGTGGCTGCCGGGCACACGCATCATGTCCCCGAAGCACGTGAGGATCACCTCGACGTGCTGCTCGGCGAGCACGACGGCATCGTCGACGCGACCCATCGGGATGACGCAGACGGGACAGCCAGGTCCGTGGACGAGTTCGACGTTCTCGGGGAGGAAGTCGTGGACCCCGAACCGGTAGATGGCGTGGGTGTGGCCGCCGCAGACCTCCATGATCTTGTAGTGGCGTGCCGGGTCCGCCAGCGATGCGATGCGTGCGGCCAGGGCACGAGCCAGTTCGGGGTCGCGGTACTCCTCGACGAACCTCACGCGTCGCTCCCCTCCGTCAGCTTCTTCAGCGCCACCTGCGCATGCACGAGCACGCGGTCACCGGGGACCACCGGCTCGACCAGCTCGATCGCGACGAGCTCCTCACCGCCATCGTCGGCCCGGCAGCGTGCGTCGTGCTGGCTGACCTCGATGACCGTGAGGGCCATGGCGACATCCCCGCAGGTGATGCAGACGTCGCGGTTCACCTGATCCTCGATGCGGTGATGTCATCGGAATGTATGGCCGGGTCGGGTGCGGTGGCTACCTCCCTGCGGTCAGCGGGGGCGCTGAGCGCGAGGGCCGGCTGCGCGCGAGCTCGGCTCGACACTCGTCACGACCGCACCGGCCCACGGCCAACTCGAACTGGTCGCGAAGCCGAGGAGGATCCGTCGCCGCTCGTCGTGCACTGCGAGCCGATCGTGGAAGAGCGCATCATCGACCACCGGGATGCCCGCCGCTCGCAGCGGTGTGAGGTCCGGGGCAGGGGGCACGTGCTCGGCCGCGTCGTGGAAGCTCGTCTCGAGGATGCCGAGCAGTCGACCGATCGCTGCGCGCGCGGTCTTCACCGCGGCCGCGTGCGGGCGGGCGTCTTCACGGACGGCGGTGATGGTGATCGTGAGCGCTTCATCGAGCGCCGTCACGCTCAGGGCGAACTCGTCGCTGCGATCAGGGCTGTGGAAGAAGTGCAGGATCGGGTAGGTGAGGTGGCGCTGCGCGGTGCGGTTGATGTCGGCGGCGAAGCTCATCAGCGGCGCGTCTAGGAAACGCAGCGAGGACCCGTCCCACACGGACACGAGCAGCTCCTGCGCCGTGCTGCCGAGGCCCGTTATCGTCGCCGCCTGCTGTCGCCGTTCCGTGACCGCCGTCACCACGGGGATGGAGTAGGTGATGGCGAGCGTGGCCATCGCCAGGCCGTTGGCCACCGACAGCCCGGTCGCGAACTGCCACACCCGACCGCTGGGGCGGAAGTCCCCCACGCCCAGGGTGAAGACGGTGTAGCCCGCGAAGTAGACCCGGTCCCAGCCATCCGCAGGTCGCCCCGAAGCCGTCGCGACGACGGCGTCGACATCGGCCGAGAACACCAGCCACCAGCCGACCCACAGCATCGACATCCAGATGAGGATGGTCGTCACGAGGATGGCCGGCCCGGCCGCGGCGACGATGCGCGAGTGGGGACCCGCCCCGATGCGCTTCGCGAGCCACCACAGCCCCCCACCGACCCGCGCGGTGAGCGGTCCGGCCGCGGAGTTGGCGACCAGTGTCGTGGAGATCGCGTCGTAGACGACCACCGCGATCAGGGCGACTCCGGCGATCAGCATCCAGATCTGCACGCCCCGACGCTAGCGAGGACCACCGTCCCGCCCTGGTTCATCCCCGGTGCTTTCGGGCACGCGCCCGACGGGATCAGCTGGGGGACGGCTCGACGAAAGCGACACAGCAGCGGCCCTCGCACGGGTCGAGCCGGGCCTCGAGGGGGGCTCCCGCGGCCTCGACCACCGCCCCGAGCATCGCGAGGTTCATGCCGCAGACCAGGTCGCGATGCTCGGTCGCCAGCCGGTGGAACGGACAGTTGCGGAGGCGGATCACCCCGTCGTCGTCGTAGGGCTCGTAGCCCTGCGCCGTCAGACGTTCGAGCACGTCGTCCGGCCCGTCGTCGGCCACCAGCTCCCGACCGAGCTCGGCGGCTGCGCGGTGGACCGCTTCGCGGACCGCGCCGCTCGCATCGGTCTCCGCGGCACGGGCGAGCAGTTCCGCGGCGAGTCGGTAGTCGCGAGGCGGCAGGCTGACCGCGAACTCCGCATCCGCACGTTCGTAGCGCTTGGCCGGGCGCCCCGCACCCGGTCCTCCCCGACCCTCCGGTCGAGCGAACGACGCGATCAGCAGCCCCTCCTCGACCAGCTTGTCGAGGTGGTAGGCGACGGTCGAGCGGTCCAGGTCGAGCGCGGCGCTCGCCGCATCGCGCGTGACCGCAGTCCCGGCCGTCGCGACGTGCTCGTAGAGACGGCGGCGGGTCGGGTCGTCGAGGCTGCAGAGCGGATCGAGCTGCGTCGGATCGAGTGTGCGGGGCGAGATCCGGTCGTCCACGAGCCACCTTCTATAGAGAAACAAACTTGACGTTAGAGCGAGGCCCTTCTAACGTGAGTGCATCTTCATCTTACAACAGGAGGCGACATGCCACCGCTGACCGCTCCGACCCGTCCCACCTCCGACCCCGCCCGGCTCGCCAACCCGGTCGTCCAGGCGTTCCTGATCCTGCGCGTCGGGTTCACGCTCGCACCGATCCTGTTCGGACTCGACAAGTTCGTCGAGGTGACCGCGGATTGGTCGACCTACCTGTGGTCGGGGGTCGCCGACGCCGTGCCGGGCTCGGCCGATCAGATCATGCTGGGCGTCGGCGCGATCGAGATCGCGGCCGGCATCCTCGTCGCGGTGCGGCCCCGCATCGGCGGCTACGTGGTCGCCGCCTGGTTGGCGGGGATCATCGTCAACCTGCTCCTCGTCGGCGAGTTCCTCGACATCGCGTTGCGCGACTTCGGCCTGTTCCTCGGAGCGCTCAGCCTCGCCCGACTGGCGACACTGTTCGGCGGCACGAGCGCGCCCGAGGCGGTCCGCCAGTGACCTCGACGCTGGCACACCGCCAGCTCGACGGAACGGACCGGGAGGGCGGGGGCGCACCTCGGGTCCACGCCCGCCCCATCGACATACCCAAGGCCACGGCGGCGGTCGCCGAACTGCTCGACGCTCTCGGTCTCGACCGCAGCGACGAGGGCCTGGCCCGGACTCCGGCGCGGGTGGCGCGGATGTTCGCCGAGCTGCTGACGCCCGAGACGTTCCGTGCCACCACCTTCCCCAACGATGCGGGCTACGACGAACTCGTCCTCGTGTCCGACATCCGCTTCACCGCGCTGTGCGAGCACCACCTGCTGCCGTTCCGTGGCGTCGCGCACGTCGGCTACCTCCCGGGCGCCCGCATCATCGGCCTGTCCAAGCTCGCGCGGCTGGTCGAAGCCCACGCACGTCGACCGCAGTTGCAGGAGCGGATGACCACCCAGATCGCCGACTGGTTGCGCGAGCACGTCGCCCCGAGGGGGGTCGGCGTGGTCATCGACGCCGAGCACCTCTGCATGAGCATCCGAGGCGTGCGCACCGCGGGGGCTCGGACCGTGACTTCGACCCTGTACGGCCTCGTGCGTGAGGACCCCGCCGCACGCCAGGAGTTCCTCACGCTCACCCGACGGACCTGAAGGAGGCGACCATGCCCAGTAGCCCCACAGCCATCGTTGTCATCGGAGGCGGCCTCGCCGCCGCGACGGCGGTCGGGACCCTGCGCGACGAGGGCCACGAGGGCACCATCACGCTCGTCACCGAGGAGCCGGAGCGTCCCTACGAGCGACCGCCGCTATCGAAGAAGGTGCTGATCGGCGACGACCCGCCCGATGTCGCGTACGTCCACCCGGCCAACTTCTACGACGAGCACGGCATCGCCTTGTTGACGGACGACGCGGCGACGACCATCGACCGCAACGCTCGCGCCGTGACCACCCGCTCCGGCCGCCACCTCCGCTACGACCGTCTCCTGATCGCGACCGGCGCAGCGCCCCGCCGGCTGCCCGGCAACGACCTGGCACGCGTCGTGACGCTGCGCACCATGGCCGAGGCGATGTGGCTGCGCGACTCGTTGGCCGACGTGACCCACGTGACGGTCGTCGGCGCAGGCTGGATCGGTTGCGAGGTCGCCGCCGCGGCCCGGACCGTCGGGACCGACGTCACGATGGTCGACCCGCTACAGGTACCCCTCCAGCGGGTGCTCGGCGAGCACATCGGATCGGTCTTCGCCGGACTGCACCACGACCACGACGTGGACCTACGGCTCGGTGTCAGCGTCGACGAGATGAGGGGCGACGGGCACGTCGCCCAGGTGCGGCTGAGCGACGGATCGAACCTCGACACCGAGCTCGTCGTCGTCGGCATCGGCGTCGTCCCCCGCACCGAGCTCGCCGCACAGGCAGGTCTCGACGTCAGGGACGGGATCCTCGTCGACGCCTCGCTCGCCACCAGCGACCCGCGGATCCTGGCAGCGGGAGACGTCGCGAGCGCCTGGCATCCCCGCTACGGACGTAACGTGCGCGTGGAACACTGGGCCAACGCGCTCAACCAGGGCCGCACGGCGGCACGCAACCTGCTCGGGGCGGGGGATGTCTACGCGCGGCTCCCGTACTTCTTCAGCGACCAGTACGACCTGGGACTCGAGTTCGTGGGTCACACCGCCGAGGCGGACGACGTCGTCGTGCGTGGCGACCTCGATGCGCGGGAGTTCACGGCGTTCTGGACGGCGTCCGATCGCGTCGTGGCGGCGATGGCCGTCAACACCTGGGGCGTCGTCGAGGATCTCGAGGCCATCATCGACAGCGCGGCCCCGCTGGATCGCCGCCGACTGGTGGATGCCGACATCCCCCTGCGGGAGCTCTCGCCGCTCGCGAGCTGACGCCGCCGGCCGCCCCAACACATCGGCGTCGTCGACGCGTTCCGGGCGCAGGCGTGGGGAGCCGCCGTTCCCGGTCGCGCTGGGGGGGCGACCGGCTACCCTCCTCGTACGCCGAGCCCGGACACCGTCCGGGACGGGGGACCCAAGGTTCTGGGGCGAGTCCCGGCGCGAGCCGGGTAGGGCGGCCCTCCGGCCCGAGCCCGTCAGCTAACCCCGTAGGCGCGAGGAGGACGCCGGCCACTCGGCTCCTCGACCTAGCCCCGCGGTAGCTGCCGCGGCCGTCCCGCCGCCCTGCGCGAGCGAGGAGCGAACGTGACCCTCGGAACCACGATCGTCGTCCCGATCGCCAACCCGTCGTCGATCCGACGGCTGCTCGAGATGGCGGCGCCGATCGCCGCGCCCGACGCGGGACGCGTCGTACCGCTCACCGTCTTGCGCCCCGATGCGGATGCGGATGAGCGGGCGCACGCCTGGCGTGGCCTGGCTGACGCCGAAGCCTTGGGGCAGGAACTGGGCATCTCCGTCCGAGGCCGCGTCATCGAGTCGTCCGATGTCGCCAAGGGCGTCCTCGAAGCGATGGGGGAGCTCGAGGCGACGCTGGTCGTGATGGGCTGGCGCGGTCGCAGCTCCACGAGCAACATCTTCGGCGTGCTCATCGACACGATCGTCGGTCGCTCGGCGGTGCCGCTGGCGGTGGTGCGGCTGGGCACCGAGCCGGTACGTCGGATCGTGCTGCCGGTCAGCGCCGACCACCTGCTCCCCGGCGGTGGCCGGGGGCTCGGACTCGCTGCCGAGATCGGTCGCCGGTTGGATGCGGCGTCTCCCGAACCGATGACCGTGCTGCGCACGGGACCGCGTGAGGTCGAGCTGCCCGAGGAGGTCGAGCGTCTCGCCGACCGCGTGCATCACGACCCCCGCCGCACAGACGATGCCGTCGGAGCGTTCGCCCGCCCCGACGATGCCGTGGTGGCGGCGGTCGCCCCGACCGTGTCGGGACTGCGCGCGGCCACCACCCACCTCGCCTGGTCGGCTCCGGAGTCGACGCTCGTCGTCGCGATCGACGTGGGCCCCACTCCCCAGGATGGTCTCGCGTCAGCCGTGGAAGGGGCGGGGCGGCCCGCCCCGCGCCAAGCCGAGCAGCCGGTAGGGCGCACCGTGCGGATCGTGGTGACCGCCCGGATGCCGGATCAGAGCTCGACGCGAGCCGACGATCTCGAACGGGTGCTTCGGGGTGCCGGGGCGACCGAGCACGTGATGGCGTGGTGGCCCGCATCCGATCCGCATCCGCACGTGCGGGCGACGGTGACCGTGCGAGCATCGTCGGTGAACGCGGCGATGTCCGCGGTCATGGTCGCGGTGCACGAGGCGCCGGCGTTCCGGGGCGCCGAGATCAGCTACGACGTGGACCGCGCGAGCCAGCTCTGAGTCCGGTGAGGACGGGGTCGCGGAAGCGGCCTGGGCACTCAGGCTGTGCTACCGCTTCGCTACTTGAGCACTAGGCCACCAAAAGTGCCCTAGCCGGCGCCGCGACCGACGGGCCAGAGCAGGACCGGGATGGTGCGCAGGAGGAGCACGACGTCGCGCCCCACCGATGGGTTGCGCGCGTAGTCGAGATCGAGCGCGACCCGTTCGTGGTCGGGCAGACGGTTGCGGCCCGAGACCTGCCAGGGGCCGGTCAGTCCCGGCGTGACCGCGAAGTAGGTCCCGAGGTCGGGACCGTACGCACTGAGCTCCGACGCCGACCAGCGTGGCCGCGGGCCCACCAGGCTCATGTCGCCGCGTAGGACGTTCAGCAGCTGGGGGAGCTCGTCGAGGCTGAGGACACGCAGGATCCTGCCGACCCGCGTCACCCGAGGGTCGTTGCGGAGCTTGCCGTGCTCCCGGAAGTGGTCGCGGTGATCGGGGTGGTCGAGCAGCGCCGTGATGCGCTCGTCGGCGCCGTCCACCATCGTCCGGAACTTCAGGATGTGGAACGAGCGCCCGCCTCGGCCGTAGCGACGCTGCCGGTAGAGCACCGGCCCGCGTGAGCTGAGCGCGACCAGGAGCGCGACGAGGAGCCCGAGCGGCAGCAGCACGACGAGCGCCACCGACCCGACGGCCACGTCGAGGACCCGTTTCGACAGCGGTAGCGGTTGCGGCTCGGCATCTTCGATGACCGCGACCGGAGGAACGAGAGCCAACTCACCGATGTGCTCGGTGAACGGGACACGTTCGACGACGGCGTCGGCGCTGACGGTCGACCTCCCCTTCGGACCGGGCGGAACGTTACACGCTGGCGCCGCCCGGTGTGGTCACGTCGCGGTAGACCCCCAGCGTCGCCCGAGCCATGAGCGCGACGTCGAAGCGCTCCGTGAGTTCCTCCGCTGCGGCACGCACCAGCCCGGAAGCGAGTCGATCGTCAGCGAGGACTCGCCGGACGGCCGCTGCCAGGACGACCGGATCGTCACGCGGGACGAGCAGGCCCGTCACCTCGTGCGTCACCACGTCGACGGTCCCGACGACGTCGGTGGCGACGACGGGGACGCCCGCCCGGAAGGCCTCCAGCGGCACGTACGGGGCTCCCTCCCACCGCGATGGCAACACGAGCACGTCGAACTGCGGCAGCAGCGCCGCGGCGTCCTCGACGTGGCCCAGCAGGTGGACCCGTGAGGACAGGTCGGTGGCGTGCACCTGGGCGGCGACGGCCTCGGCTCGGGGACCATCGCCGACCACCACGACGTGGACGTGGCTGGGGAGCAGACGGGCGGCCGTCACGAGCACGTCGGGGCCCTTCTGCCGGGCGAGTCGGCCGACGAAGCCGACGATGGACGCATCGTCCGGCACCCCCCGCTCGTTGCGAAGGTTCCTCCCCGAGGGTCTGGGCGCCCGTGGGTCGATCCCGTTGGGGATCACCACCACCTGGTCCGGGCGCGCCGCCCCGGCTGCCAGGAGCAGGTCGCGCTCGCTGCTGGAGACGGCGACGATGGCGGTCGCGAGCGGTGCGAGCGAGCGTTCCACTAGGCGAACGGCGCGGGAGGGGTGCAGCCCGTTGGGGGTGTAGACGACCGCAGCCCGACGCGCGGCGGCGAGACGAGCGACGGTTCCTCCGACGGTGGCGTGACCGTGCACGACATCGGGCCGCAGGCGGGTGGTGAGGCGACGGACCTCGATGATGGCGCGCCCCAGGTCGGGGTGAAGGGGCTGGCGCCGCATCGGGGCGCGGTGGACCGTCACCCCGAGCTGTGCGAGCGCGCGAGCGGTGGCCTCCGGGTCGTGCTCTCCACGGATGCTCGGCTTCCGGGGTAGGACCACGTGGTGGTCCGCCGGGACGTGGCGCACCAGGTCGAGCAGGTGACGGCCGGTGCCGTGAGCCGTCGCCTCGATGACGTGCAGGACCTTCAACCGGTCAGGCACGCGGCGTACACCTCCTCGGTCCTCGCCACGGTGGAGTCCCACGTGAACGTCCTCGCGCGGGAGCGGCCACGTGCCGTCAGGTCCGCGACGAGCTGGTCGTCGCGCGCCAGCTCATCCAGCGCCTCGGCCCAAACGCCGACATCCAGCACGTCGAGTAGCCACGCCCCGTCACCGACGACCTCGGGGATGGCACCGGTCCGCGCGGCGAGCACCGGTGTCCCCGCGGCCATCGCCTCGAGCGGTACCAGCCCGAAGCCCTCGTCGAGTGCGGGGTGGAGGACCGCTCTGGCACCGGCCACCAGGGCCGGGAGGTCGTCATCCGGGACGAACCCGACGAACCGCACCCGCTCGAGCACCCCGAGCTCCGACGCGACGTCCCGGAGCGACCGCTCGGCTCCGCCGGGAGGACCCGCGACGACGAGTGGGAGGTCAGAGCGCGCCCGCGCCAACGCTCGGACCGCGGTGACGAGACCCTTGCGCGCCACGAGCCCGCCGAGGGCCAGCCAGTACCCCTCCGCCGGTAGGCCGAAGGGCACCGGCCCGCCGGGAGGCTGTCGGAAGCGATCGTCCACGCCTTCGTGCACCACGTGCACGCGAGTCGGGTCCACAGGGAGCGCGCGTGACAGGCGGTCCGCGACGACGCGGGAGGGCACGATGACCGCCGCCGCCTCGGGCAGCCGTCTCGCGATGCCGCGGAACAGCAACCCCCCACGGCGCGGGGACCACCTCGGCTGCTCCAGCGGGAACAGATCGTGGACGGTGTAGATGGTCGGTACGTCCGCCGGGACCGCGACGACGCCGTCAGCGACGTGCACGAGGTCGACGCTCGGCACCAGACGGTCGATGCGAGGTCGACCCGTCAGGGTCCATGCCGCCAGGACCCCGCGCCGGGTCCCGCCGATGCGCACGGTCGGGGCGGGCGCCCAGGACGGCGCCGCATCGCCGCGGTCGAACGGGGCGACGAGGACGACGTCGTAGACCTCCCGCCGCACCAGCCCGCCCGCGAGCTGCACGAGGTAGCGGCCGAGCCCCGTCATGTGCTCCAGCGGCGCATCGAGGCGGTGGGCAGCGAGCGCGACCAACGGGGCGGTCACCTCGTCACCAGCCCCTCGTACAGGCGGACCCAGGTCTCGATCGTCGTCCCGGTCGAACCGTGTCGCGTACCAGGTGGGGTGCGGTCCGGATCCTCGGTGCCGAGGTCCAGGGCGCGCTGCAGGGCGGCCACCAGGGCGGCAACGTCCTCGACCGGCACGAACGAGATGGCGTCGCCGTCCGTGCCCTGCTCGCGGAGCGCTGGCAGATCGCTGGCGACCGCCGGGATGCCGACGCGGAGCGCCTGCGCGAACGCCAGTCCCTGGGTCTCGGTACGCGAGGGTTGCACGTACACGCGAGCGCGAGCGACGAGCGGCCAGGGATCATCGACGTGGCCCCGGAAGTGCACGGCACCGACCAGGTCGCGAGCCGCGGAGCGCTCGCGGAGTGCCCGCTCGTAAGCGGGTTGGTGCGGGTCCGCGGCACCCACGAGATCGAGTTCGATGTCGGGGCGCGAGGACCGGAGCTGCCCGACCGCCTCGAGCAGCACGTCCTGGCCCTTGGTCGGATGCAGCCGGCCCACGGTGGCGATCCGGGCGGGGTCCCGAGGGTCCCACCTGACGGACGCCGGGCCGATGTGCCCTGCAACGACCGCGACCGGTGCCCCGAGCCCACGCAACCGCGCCGCCGCCGCAGCCGAGGGAGCGACCGCGAGGTGGACGATCGCGGCGCACACGCGGTCGAGGGGGCGAGGCGCAGCGAGAGCGTGGGCGTGCCACACCACCTTCGCCCGGGCCAGCCGGGCGGGCACCCCGTACAGGAGCACCGCACGATGGTCGTTGAGGTGCACCACGTCGGACCCTCGCAACGCGGTCGCCGAACGCCGCCAGTAGCCCGGCAGGCGGCTGAGTGCAGCCGCCCCGGCGCGCCCGCCGTAGGAGCTGAGCGGACCCGTGGCAGGGACGACGACGGTCGCTACCCCGTCCCGCGCGAGCGACCGGGTCAGCGGGCCCAGGGCCGGGGCGATGACGCGGACGTCCCACCCCGCACCGCGTAGCTCCGAGACCAGCCAGCGCAGCTGCGACTGACTACCGCCCCGCAGATGGGGGTAGGCATCCGCGAGCGTGATACGCCGTGCTCGGGTCACGCGGCCTCCAGCGCGCGGAAGCGGAGGGTGGGACAGCGCAGCCTACGAGAGCAGCCCGGCCACACCCACGCGCGCACCCCGACCCGGGGCGGGAGCCGCTTCGCCGTGCTGGACGAACGAGGTTGACGCATCCGTGCTCGACATGCTCTACAGTGTCCCGCCGACAGCATCCAGCACCATGACGCGCCGTCCCGGCACGGTCGGGCGCGGAAGAGGGGTAACCATGAACCGGATCCCGATCATCACCGCGATCCTCACCGGGCTGCTGTTGCTGCTGCCCGCGGCCGGCCACGCGCAGGACTACCCGCCGACGTCAGGCGGGATCTCGGTCGCCTGCTCGTTCGACGGCACCACCGTCTCCTGCAGCGGCCGCGGCTTCCAACCCTCGAGCGAGGTGACCGCGCGGGTGTTCGCCGCCGGCTCCACGACCGCCCGCCGCACGGACACGCTGACCGCGAACGCGCAGGGCGAGGTCCTCCACCGCTTCGAGCCGGTGTGCGACGTGAACTCGATCGACGTCGAGATGAGCGGGACCGACGCCAACGGCAGCGCCGGCTCCGCCCGCGCGACCGTCGACATCTCGAACTGCACGGGCGCGACGCCTCAGACCGGCGGTGGTGCGGCCCTGCTCGGACTGGTCGCGCTCGGCGGCTTCACGGCACTCGCCCGGCGTCGCCGCTGACCTCCCCAACCCCGTGATCCCGCGCCCGGTGGCGCGGGATCACTCGTTGGTCCCCGTCGCGTCGGTGTTCACGTGGACCTCGAGCGTGACCGGCCGGGTGACGTCGCCCGTCACGAGCACCTGACCATCCTCGACGCGGACCTCGACGGGTGGGCCCGGGACTCCATCGGGTCCGAGCATCGGGTCGTTGCCCCCGCCCTCGACCGCCGCCGACACGATCCGCCAACCCTCGGGTACCCCGAGGCGGAGGGACAGGCGGTCCGCTATCGCCTTGGCCTGACGATGCAGCCGCAGCCGGTACACGAACCCAGTGTCGGTCGGCTGGATCTCCGTCGGTCCACCGAGGGCGTACGAGAACGATCGGGTCGACCGTGCCGGCGTCTCGACGACGTGATCGACGGCACGCAGGCCGTGCAGCTCCACGACCCGTGGAGATTCGAACAGGTCGCCGTCGGCGTTGGTGATGCGCAGGTCCGTCGTTCCGCGCGGCACCCAGAGGGTGAACCAGCTCCGGTTGAGCCCGCGGGGGCCGGTGAACGCCTCGACGAACCCTCGCCCCGGCTCGCTCGAGCCGAGGATGTAGATGTCGTGGCCGGTCGTGCCGAGCGGGTTCTCCACCGCGACGTCGACCGAGCCCTCCCGCCGGACGTGACCATCGTCGCCGGGGACGAGACGCAGATCGATGCCGACGCGGTGGGCGACGTGGACGTCGGACTTGTTGCCCGCACCGTTGTTGACCGTGAGCGCGAGGAAGTCCATCCCCTCCGGATCGCGCAGCTCACCCGCGATGCCGAGCTCCTCGAGGACGGCTTGCTCGTGGGGCTGGGTGCTGTAGATCTGTAGGTGCCCGGCACCGGCCGCGGTGCCCAGGTGACGCAGCATCGTCAGCGCGCTCCACCGCCCCGACGCGATGCCCCGGAACGCGGATTCCGCGACCGCCTGCAGGTAGATCTTTCGCTCGAGGGACTCGCCGCCCATGTGGTCGTAGGCATCCACCAGGAGCGTCGTCGCGAGCGCCGCCGGCGGGATCTCGCTCGGCATCACTCCGTCGGTGACCTCCGGCGGGACGACCACGGGGCCCAGCGGGGCGTGGGCGTAGGCGAGCCCGAGCGGATCGATGACGAGCACACCATCGAGGCGACGGCCGCGCTCGCGCTCGTACAGGTCCAACATCACCTCGGCGACGGTCGGGAGGTCGGGGTCGAGGTTGGCGTTGCCGAGGAAGGTCAGCGCCCCGGCCTTGCCGTAGCGCTCGACGAAGGCCGGCTCGACACCGCGCGGGAGCGGGACGTCGGCGTCGTCGGCGACGACATCGGTCTGGTCGAGCACCTCGTAGCGCTCCGGACGACCGAGTTGGAACCCACCGTCCTCGAGGCGGATCGTCGTGAAGAACCCGATCAGTCCGCCGGTGCCACGGAGCTCGCCGGGGTTCTGCATCGCCAGGAAGTACTCGCGGGGTCCGTCCGCGCCGAAGAAGGACGGCAGGACCGACGCGAGCGCACGCGCATCCTCGACGAAGGCGAGCAGGCGTACCCCCTGGTCGAGCACCTCGGCCCGCCCCTGCAGCACCTGCTGGACGACTCCCGCGGCGGGGCGTGCTCGGAGCTCGCCCAGGGCCAGCTGGAGGGGCGCGACGTCGAGCGTGACGATGGCGTCGGCGACCTCCTCGACGCGCTGCAGGTCGAAGCGTCCGTCGGGGGTGCGTACGCCGCTACCGCGGTCGCCGCTCAGCTGCTGGAGCTGGCCCAGCGCGGTGGCGGCGATGGTCGCCGCCTCGTCGGCAGCCTCGATCCCGATCCGAGCGGTCACGAGCGACCGCCGCGCCGGCGGCAGCTGCTCGGCGAGCGACCACACCGGCCCGTGCGCGACGGCGGAGGCCCGCGCAACCGACGAGGTCATCTCCTCGAGCGCGACTCCGAGCCGATCGGCGTCGCCCGCCTGCAACGCCGCCAGCCCCTCCGTCAGCGCAGCCCGGCCACGGTCGACGGAGTTCTGGACGATCACGAGCTCGCGCGCGAGGAGCCCGCCAACGAACAGGACCACCGCGACCACGCCGAGGGCGAGGTAGGACCACCAGGAGTCGGTCACCCGTCCCGCCCCGGCGCGATCCGTCGGGTCCGAGCTCACCGAGCTGTCTCGAAGCCCGGGATGAACGGCGACCCGGGATCACGGTCGAGCTCGTCGCGGTACCACTCGATGGTCCGCTCCAGGCCCGATCGCAACGTGTGGCGCGGCTCCCAACCCAGCAGCTCGCGCGCCCTGCTGGCGTCGGCGTACATCCGCGGGATCTCGATCGGTCGCTCCGCCAGTACCCCGAGCTGCGCCTCGATCGGGTCGCCCATGAGCTCGAGGATGGTGGTGGCCAGCTCCGCGATGGCCACCTCCTCGCCACACCCGAGGTTGAGCAGCTCCCCCTCGACACCGGGCACGGTCGCTGCCCGCACGAGCCCGTCGACGAGGTCCTCGACGAAGTTGAACTCGCGGGTCTGCGTTCCACGGGTCATGAGGAGGGGCTGACCACGCAGACCGCGCAGGATGATCTCGGGGATCACCCGGTCCGGTGTCTGGGCGGGGCCGTAGGCGTTGAAGGGCCGGATCAGCACGGCGGGGAGTCCGCCGTGCTGCTGGCTCAGCCGGACGTACATCTCGGCGGTGTACTTGCTCACCGCGTAGGGCGACACCGGCCGGGGGTGATCGGACTCGCGGAACGGCACGTCGATCGCCCCGTAGATCTCGGACGTGCCGACGTTGACGAAGCGGTCGAGTTGCCTGCTCGACAGGGCCTGGACGAGGTTGACCGTGCCCTGCACGTTCACCTGCACGCACTCGTCGGTACGGGTCCAGGACTTGCCGACGTGCGTGTACGCCCCGAGGTGGAACACGACTCGGGGCGCGGCAGCCGAGACGACCGCCTCCATGGCGGTGCGGTCGCTGAGGCTGCCCTCGTGGAGGGTGATCACATCGCGGAGCGAGGTGAGCCGGACCGGGTAGACGCTCGACACCCCGCTCGTCAGGACGTGCACGTCGGCGCCCTGGTCAACGAGGCGGCGCACCAGGTGCGAGCCGATGAAGCCGGAGCCACCGGTCACGAAGACCGGGACACCGGCCAGTTGGGTCACCTCCGCCACGGCGCGACCCCCGGACCGGAGGCCAGCTCGGCCAGCTCGAGCGCGTCCTTGTACGTGTCGAGCGAGCGCCAGAAGCCACCGTGACGGTGGTGGTACAGCTCTCCTGCTGCGGCGAGCGCCGGCAGGACCTCGCGTTCGAGGTCCTCGCCCTGCCACAGCTCGAAGACCCGCTCGTCGAAGACGAAGTAGCCCCCGTTGATGCGGTGGTCGTCCAGCTGCGGCTTCTCGTGGAAGTCCACGACCCGGTCGGTCGCGTCGATGTCGAGCGTCCCGTACGGCGACGGCAGCGGCACCGAGGTGAGCGTCGCCGCTCCGGGATGGGACCGGTGGAACGCCAGGAGCTCGGCGAGGTCGACATCAGCGAGGCCGTCGGCGTAGTTGGCGAAGAAGGCGCCGTCGAGGAGGTGGCGGACCTTCGCGATGCGGCTGCCGGTCGCGGTTGCGTCACCGGTGTCGACGATCTCGACCGACCACGACCGGGGAAGTCGCCCCGCGAACTGCTCGATCTGCCCCGCCATGGCCCCTGCTGCGAGGACGAACTCGGTCCAGCCCTGGTCCGCGTAGATGCGCAGCAGGTGCAGCAGGACCGGCTCGCCCGCCACCTCGAGCAGCGGCTTCGGGACGGCGCGGGTATAGGGGTAGGCGCGGGTGCCCCGTCCCCCGCACAGGATCACGGTTCGCATGCGCCGCACGGTACCGGGTCGACCGGAGCGTCCTCACGCCGAGGACCGGACCCGACCCTCCCGGCATTACCGTCCCCCACGGCAGGAGGAGGCGACGTGGGGTCGGACGACCGGGGCGTGACCGTCCTCGTAGCGACCCGCGCCTGGGGTACCTCCGTCGATCGGTTGCTGCGCGCCCTGGCGGATCTCGACGCCCCCGGTGTCCCTTGGCAGATCCTCGTCGTCGTCAACGCTCCGACCCCGGCCCCGTCCTCCGCGGCGACCCCGCCGGAGGCCACCGTCCCGGGCGTCGCCGTGCACGTGATCCACGAGGGGCGGCGGGGCGCGAGCCACGCCCGCAACGCGGGTATCGATCACATCACCACTCCGTGGACGGCGCTGCTGGACGACGACGTCGTGCCCGACCGGGGCTGGCTGCGCGAGCTGATAGCAGGAGCGATCGACCACGGCTTCGATCTCGCGGGTGGGACCGTCCGGCTGGACCCGACCGTGCGGCTGCCGACCTGGCTTGAACCGTCGCTGCACGGCTTCGTGACCGCCATCGACCTCGGACCGGACGCCCGCCAGCTCGACACGGACGAGTTCGTGCTCACGGCGAACACGATCGTCCGCACCGCGCTGCTCCGCACCCTGCGGTTCGATCCCCGCCTGGGTCCCCGCCCCGGCAGCCACCTCACCAACGACGACCTCGATCTCGTGCGACGCGCACGGTCGCTGGAAGCACGCATCGGCTGGATCCCGCGAGCTGCGGTCACCCACGACGTGCCGTCGGAACGGTTGCGGCTGAGGTGGCTGGTCGCCCGCGCGTACCAGCAGGGGCGGTCCGACCGACGCCTGCACGCCGAGGAGGCCGACGTCGCCCGGCTCGGCGGTGTGCGCGCCGGGTGGTGGTACCTGCGAGACCGCATCCACCACTGGTGGCGGCGACGCACCGGCACACGCTCGTTCGCGATCCGCGGGATGGTCGAGCTCGCACGCACCGTGGGGTGGTGGCGCGAGAGCCTGACGACGGTCGTCGAGCGCTACCGTCGCCGGCCGTGACCTCGACCGACCCCTGCATCTCGGTGGTGGTGCCGACCTACCAGCGGCGCCACCACGTAGGTCTGACCGTGCGTGCGCTGCAGGCGCAGGACATCGAGCAGCCCTACGAGATCATCGTCGTCGACGACGGCACGACGGATGGGACCGCCGACATCCTGGAGGACTTCGCCCGGGACGACGCCCGGGTACACGTGCTCCGACGCCCACGGAACGAGGGACCGGGCCCGGCGCGCAACGCCGGGTGGCGGGCGGCGCGCGGCCACGTGGTCGCGTTCACCGACGACGACTGCGTCCCCGACCGAGGGTGGCTGGCGGCCGTCCTCGCTGCGTCGGATCGGGGAGCGGACGTCGTCATGGGAAGGACCTGCGCCGATCCCGACGGACTCGCGGCAGCGGGACCGTTCAGCCATTGGGTCGAGGTGGACGCGCCAGTGCCGTGGTTCCCGACCTGCAACATCGCCTACCGCCGGTCGCTGTTGGAGGAACTGGGCGGCTTCGACGAATCCTTCTCGGCACAACTCCGGCTGAACTTCGGTGACGACACCGACCTGGGCTGGCGCGCCCTCGGGCGAGGAGCCGAAGCACGGTTCGCGCCCGACGCGGTGGTGGTGCACGAGGTGACCGCGTCGGACTTCGGGGCGTGGTGGCGGGCACGGTTCCGACGCGTTGGGGTCCCGGATGTGGTGGCACGGCACCCCGGCCTGCGCGCGCAGCTGCCGTGGCCGTGGGTCTACCAGCGGTCCCACCCGCCGGCCCTCCTCGGCGCCCTTGGCATGCTGGCCTGGTCGCTGCGACCGAGGTCATGGCGTCGAGCGCTGCTGGCCGCCGTGGCGTTGCTGCCGTACGTGCGCTTCCGGGTGCGTGGGGACGGCGTGCTGGCAGTGCGGGGCGCGACTCGCCCCACCGCTGTGGCGGGGCTGTTCGTCGGCGACGTGCTCGAGGCTGCGGTGACCGTCCGGGCAGCCGTGCGGGCCCACATCGTGCTCATCTGACCGCTTGCGCGGTGACCGCGGAGAACGGGACATGCGGGGAGCCAGCGACGAGGCGCCAGCCGAGGTGCTGGACGAGCCAGTGGAGCCGACCCCGTAGTCCCTCGGGCGCGGGCTCACCGGCGGGACCCCAGGGGATGCCCACTATCGTGCCCGGCTCGGTGTCGAACCCGCTCTGGTGCAGCAGCTGAACGTGGCCACGCACGTTGGGGAGCCACCAGGTGCGATCGTGACCCACGATCCGCGCGAACGGAGTCCGCCGGTGCAGCAACGACGAGCGCGTGTCCACGTGCTCGACGGACAGCAGCTGGCCCGAGCAGACGCCGTGGATGGCGAGCAGCGCACCGAACGGATCGCGCAGGTGCTGCAGCAGGGCCCCACAGACGACGACGTCGAACATCCCGTGCACGCCGGGATCGAGGTCGTAGACGTTGCAGGTCAGCCGCTCGACCTGGCTGCTCAGCGCCCGATGCGCCACACGGAACCCATCACCGACGCGCTCGTCGCCCCGAAGGAGCTCCTCGGGGCGCTCACGCGGGAGCCAGTCGAGGTCGACCGCGTCATCGAGGTCGATCGCGACGACCTCGGCCGCTCCGCGGCGTTCGAGTTCGAAGGCGTAGAAGCCGTCGAACGTCGCCACGTCGAGACAGCGCTTGCCCCGGACGTCGGGCCAGGGGAGGTCGTCGACCACGGGCCGCAGGTCGAAGAAGCCGGGAGTGACCACGCCGGAACCGAGGTCGAGGGTGTGGTACCAGTGCGGGACCGCCGCGACCGCAGCGGCCAGCTCGCCCTCCACTCGCGGTGAGCGCACGCTCCTCCATCCGCACGTCGGGGCGCGGAGCCTACTGCCACCCGGTCGCCCCCTGGCCGCCGCTACGTTCCCAGCCGGACTGCGTCCCCGCCGGAGGTCACGTGAGCCGGCCCATCCTCGTCGTCTCCGCCTCACGGCACGCCGGGGGGGCGCACGTGGCCCACCAGTTGGCGCACCACCCCGACGTCCACCCGGTGCACGCCCGGGCCCTCGGCGGCACCGCGAGTACCGGGGTGCGCACACCCGACCGGGCGCGGTCACTGTCGCTGATCGACGCCCCACACGACCTCGATCCGTTGATCGGACCTCTCCCCGAGGTGGACGTCGTGCTGGTCGTGCGCGAGGGCCTCGACACGATCGCGGCGGCGCGCCGCGACGGGATCGGCTTCGAGACGGCCATGCACGAGTGGCGCACGGGCACCCGCGCCATCCTCACCCTGATCGGCAAGCCGCTGCTGCCACGGGTCCGGGTCCAGCTCGTCCACTACGAGCGGTTCGTGGAGGAGCCGGTAGGCACGGGGTCCTCACTCGCGGCGTGGCTCGGACTGCCGTCCGCGGCTGGCCCCATCGGTTGGACGAAGGTCGTCCACGACGCGCGCAACGACAGCGGCTCGGACCTGACGGCACTCGAACGCGCGCGCTTCGCGTGTGCGTCCGCGACCCACGCACGCGCGCTCGGGTACCCCGTTCCGCCGATCCGCCCCGCGCTCGCACCGCTCGCCGTCGCGATCGAGGTGGGGTTCGCACTGCACCGAGCCTTCGGACGGCTCCTGGCGTGACGGGGGCAACGAACCCGTCACCTCGGCGTACCACGGTACAGGAGCAGCTGCGAGCCTCCGTCGTGCACCGTCTGCGAGACGATGCCTCGCGCGCGGGCACGTCCCACGAGATCCCCCACGGTGAGGCGTCGGCCCGTGGCGTCGTTACCACCACCCGGATCGTCATCGGGGACGGTGACCGCCACCAGCCGGGCGGAGCGTTCGAGCCGGTCGAGCAAGTCTCGCGGATCGGCGAGCCGCTCGATGGCGTCGAGGACCAACGCCCCGTCGTAGCCAGCGGGGAGCTCGTCGCGGCCGAGGTCGTGGATGGGCGCGTCGATCCCTCGCCGCTCGAGTCGCCACCTCAGGTAGCGGCCCGCGGGGCCGACCTCGGCGAAGTCGACGTGGTAGCCCTCATCGAGCAGTCCGAGCCCGTCCGCTCCGCCGCCCCCCGCGTCGAGCAAGCGCGCCCCACGGGGGACGTGCCGTCGCACCTCGTCGAGGTAGGGCTCGGTCCTTCCCGCGAGCGCGCTCGCGGTGAGGCCGTACAACCTCGCTTCCTCTGACGCCTCCGCGGCTGTGGCAGCGGCCGTCGACGCGGGGCGCAACAGCCGGGATGCGTCGAAGTCCTCGCCGAGGTAGCGCCGGAGATCCAGCAGGTGTTCGGCACGCGCCCAGGCTGCGAGGAAGTCATCGGCGACCTGCTGCAGGTACCAGCGATCGGCGCGCCACTCGAGCGCGGCTCGGGCACGCGATCCCGCCGGAACCAGGTCGACCAGACGGGCCCATAGCGGCCGGACGGAGGGCTGCGCGGCGGCGCGCGCGATCCGTTCGTGGAAGTACGGGGGGTCGAACCACGGATGGGTGTCCGCCATCAGCCGCTCTCCCACCGCGATGCCAGCGAACCGGTTCCGCAGCTGGTCGAAGTCGTAGCCGTGCAGGTGCTCGGCGATGGCCTGTGGTTCGTACAGCAGCACGAGGCCAGCCTCCCCGAGCCGGTAACCGAGGTCGAGATCCTCGTAGTAGAAGATGAAGTCGGGGTCGAACCCGCCGACGCGCTCGAACAGCGTCCGCTTGACCGACACGTTGCTGGAGTAGAACCGACCGAAGCCCACGTCCCGGTGCGCCCACCCGTCGAGCTGGACGTAGTCGAACTGGGTCGCGGACCAGTCGAGCCACGAGCGGATCCGCCGTCCGCCAGCCTGGCGATGCCAGCGCACGTGCCCGAGCACCGCCACCTCTGGCTCCGGGTGCGCGGTGTGGAGATCGAGGTGTCCCTCGACGAGGACCGGCGTGGGGATCATGTCGTCCCCGAGGAACAGCACCAGGTCGCGTTCCGTGGCGGCAACGGCCCGGTTCCGGGCCGCGCCGGGTCCCGCGTGCGCATCGACGAGGACGTGGTTCACGTCGAGATCGTCGGGAACCGCCTGGTCGAGGCCATCCACCGCGACCGCCACCTCGAAGCCCTGCACGGTCTGGGACCGGAGCGCCGCGATGGTCCGGCGCAGGATGTCCCAGCGGTCGCGCGTGGGGATCACGACCGTCAGGTCCTGGGGCGAGGAGCTCATCCGCCGGCTCCCCGGAAGACGACGCGCAGGTGGCGGCCGGCGAGTTGCAGGTCAGCACGCAGCTGGCGACGTGCCGGGGGGTCGCGGCCGGGACGGGATACCGACGCCACGAGCCGGCCGAGCGCGACGCGCAGCTCACCGAGCAGGTTGAGCGCCGCGAAGACCCGCGTCCGGAGCGTGCCGAAGGCGAGCTCGTACCAGTCGTAGGTGGCGGCCGTCCACGGGGGTCCCGAAGCCGCCCCGGCGCGCTGCCGTGCGGATGCGCCTCCGACGTGCTCGACCTCGACGTCGCCGACGAACCACGTCCCCCACCCGTCCTGAGCCAGGCGCCAGCACAGGTCGACATCCTCGGCGTACATGAACCACCGCTCCCGGTACGGCCCGCCGTCGGGGAGCGCCGATCGACGCAGCACGTGTACCGCACCCACGACCCAGTCGACCTCGCACGTCCGGCCCGGCCGCACCGCCCCGGTCAGCCAGAACCGGTCGCGGACCCCACGCGGCAGCAGACGCGGGGGCACGAGGTTGGCGACGGCGAGCAGCGTGAGGCTCGGGAAGCGGTGGACGCTGTGTTCGACGGTACCGTCGGGGCGCCGCAGCAGTGGCCCCACGACCGCGGCTCGAGGTCGGCGCTCGAGCTCCTCGACGAGCTGGCGCAACGAGCGCGGTGGCGGGACCGTGTCGGGGTTGAGCGCGATGAGGACCGGTGCCGGCGAGTCACGCAGCGCGGTGTTCATGGCGCGGGCGTAGCCGAGGTTCCGCGGCGACCGCACGACCTTCACACCTGCTGCCTCCGCGACCTGCACGCTGTCGTCGGACGAGGCGTTGTCGACGACGACGACCTCGGCCGGGAGGCCGTCGAGTGCCGCAGGCAGCGACTCCAGGCACCGGGCCAGGTGGTGGGCGACGTTCCACGACACGATGCCGACCGTCACCTGGGTCGTGTCGGTCACGACGGACGGCACCGCACCGCGGAGGTGGGCATGCCGGTCCCCCCGAACCGCAGGCGCCGCACGGCATCGGTAGCGCGTCGACGCAGGTTCTGACGCGACCGCTCGGCCACGGCGGGGTGACCGGCCCCCAGCGGCTCGTCGAGCAATGTCTGCTCCTCCAGATCGAACCCGGCGATGTGCAGGAGCTGTCGGTGCCCCGCGGTGTTCGGCAGCGTCCACCTGCCGTTGCGCCCCTCGATGAACAGCAGCGGCCGTCGTGGGTGTAGCACGCTCGTGGCGAGGTCCACCGGCTCGATGGACAGCAGCCAGCCGTCACAGACGCTGCGGACCGCCTCGAGTGCGCGGAGTGGATCGCGCAGGTGCAGCAGCAGCGATCCCAACACGACGACGTCGAAGCTCCCGACTCGGTCGGGCGAGAGGTCGTAGACGTTGATGAAGCGGCGCTCGACCTGCGATCGTAGGAGTTCCCGCGCCACTTCGAACCCACGCCCCTTCTGCCCGGCCATGCCGGCCATCGCGGCGACGCCACTCTCACGTGCACGGATCATCCAGTCCCAGTCCGCGTGGTCCTC
Organism: Actinomycetota bacterium; assembly: GCA_019347575.1. NCBI lineage: Bacteria > Bacillati > Actinomycetota > Actinomycetota bacterium. The sequence goes on from JAHWKY010000014.1 coordinate 74,400, forward strand.
GATATCGGTGGCGACCACCGCCGCGGCGCCTGCGCGCTCCATCGTGAACGCGAAGAAGCCGTCCCAAGTGGCGAGGTCGAGGCAGCGTGCGCCAGCCAGCTCCGGCCAGGGCAGCACGTCGACGCGTGGACGCAGGTCGAACCAACCCGGCGTCACGACCGAGGGAGCCAGCTCCATCGTGTGGTACCAGAGGGGCACCTCGGCGACGGCACGCCGGGCAGACGACACGTCGGGCGGGACGACCTCCGGGTCCGGTGTGGCGGTCACAGGTACCCCAGGAGACGCATCTGCGCCTCCAGAGCCTCGACGTCGTCGTGGTGCTCGTTGCGGGCGTCCGGCCCCGCCCCGCCGGCATCCGTGGGAGCCGCGGTGTCCCAGACCTCGGGGCGCCGCAGCGTCCGTCGAAGGGCGGCGAGGGCGGGGTCAGGGGGGGTGGTCGTGCGCGGACGCAACTCCAGCGGATCCTCCGCGAGGTCGTACACCAGCTCTTGCTCACCCCACCGGAGGATCTTGTGGCGACCATCGGTGACGCTCGTGAGTGGCTCGGAGAACATCCGCCGGCCGCGTTCGTCGAGGTGCCACCGTTCGGTCACCTCGTCCAGCCTTCGCGCATCCGGTGCGACCAGCGGATCGAACTGGGCGACCGCCCCGTAACGGTCCGTCGCGGCCCAGGGGTGTGCCTTCAGACCGACCGTCTCAGCGATCGTGATGGGGAGTCGCTCGAGGCCGAACGGCTCGTCCGACAGCTCCAGGCCTCGCGCGACCAGCGGGACCCGGATGAGGCGCTCGTCCAGCGAGAAGGCGTGACCGATGAGGTGGCCCTCGCCGAAGTTCTCGCCGTGATCCGACGTGACGAGGACGATCGTGTCGTCCAGCACGCGGTGGTCGTCGAGCAACCCGAGGATCCGACCGATCCAGTCGTCGAGCGCCAGGATGGAGCGGGCGTACAGATGACGCATCCGTGCGAGCGCCTCGTCCGGCACCGCTTCACCGGTCGTGCAGTGCCGCCACACGGCTTCGAGGCTCTGGTAGCGGGGGACGTCCCGCGCGGCGCGCAACCGTTCGCGGAGCGGGAGGTCGTTCCAGGGACGGGGGGGCAGGTAGGGCGAGTGGCACTCGACGAGGTTGACGAACCAGAAGAAGGGCTGGCTCCCGTTCCAGGTGTCCAACCACCGTCGCAGGTGCGTCGCCACGGCCTCCGCACCGTCGTCGAGCTGCGCCCGCGCACCGTGCCACAGCCAACGGAGGGAGCCGAGGATGCCGCCCCCGCCGTAGACGTCGGCGCGTGGAAGGTCGACGTGTTCGAACACCTCGAAGCCGGTGTCGAACCCGGTCGCCGGGCTGATCCAGCTGTTGCAGCTCGCCCCGGCTGTCGTGTACCCGGCACGCTGCAGGACCGTGGGCAGGAGCCGTGGGGCTAGCTGCCGTACCACCTCGCGGACCCCCGCGGGCGTTCCTCCCGGCGCCTGCCCCAACCCGAGAGCTCGCGGCAGAGTCCCCGCGAACATCGCCGCGTGGCTGGGGACGGTCCAACTGCTCGGCGCGTAGGCCAGCGGAGCGTGGTCGCCGCTGGCCGCCAGCTGAGCGACGGCTGGTGATGCGCCGCGCGCTGCCCCGTAAGGTTCGAAGGCATCAGCGCGCGCGGTGTCGAGCACCAGCAGGAGGATGTTGGGGCGCATGGGACAGGATGATACGACCAGCCACGCACGCCGGTACTGGGACGAGCGCGCGGGCGAGAACGCGCTGTGGTACGTCGACACCTCCCTGGACTACGACGCGCCCGACGTCGAGCGCTTCCTGGCGGACGGTGACCGGGTGGTCACGTACGCGCTCGACCGGCACGAGCACCTGTTGCCTGGCCACGACCGCGCGCTCGAGATCGGCTGCGGCGTCGGCCGGATCTGTCGGGCGCTGGCCGACCGCTTCGACACGGTCATCGGTGTGGACATCTCGCCCCGCATGATCGAGCGGGCCCGCGAGCTGGTCCCCGACGACCGGGTCCGGTTCATCGTCGGTGATGGCGCGTCGCTCGGGCCCGTGGAGGATGCCTCAGTCGATGTCGTGCTCTCTTACACCGTCTTCCAGCACATCCCGGACCCGACCATCGTCGCGGCCTACATCCGTGAGGCCGCGCGGGTTCTGCGTCCCGGCGGGCTTCTCGTCGTGCAGTGGAACGGCCAGCCACGTGCCAGGTGGTGGGCGCTGCAGCGGCGCGCCCGCGTCCTGGCAGCCAGACTCGGGTTGGGGTCCCAGGCGGCGCGGTCGCGGGAGGCAGCGCCGTTCATCGGCGCACGCGTGCCCGTGGATCGGATGAGGGCCGTCGTCACCGACGCGGGTCTCGAGGTGCGCGAGGTGGCCAACGCAGGGACGTTGTTCAGCTGGATGTGGGCGCAGCAGCCACCTGCGCCCGCGTTGGGCGCTGCCGACCGGGGAACGGGGTAGTGCGCATCGCGCTGCTGCACCTGTTCGCGTGGCCGCAGGTCCGACGCGGCGGGGAGCGCTACCTGCACGAGCTGTCGCGCTACCTCGTGCAGCGCGGACACGAGGTCGAGGTCGTCGTCGCGTCCGCGGACGAGATCCACCACGAGGACGGGAGCCGCAGCACCGCCCTGCGCCCGCACGACCCGCACGTCTCGCCCGACGACCTCACCCTCACCGTGCGCACGGCCCTCACGCTGCTGCGGACGCGCCCGGATGTGGTCCACGCGTTCGTCCCCAACCTCGCACTCGCGGGCGTCGCCGTGCGGCGGCCGACCGTCTTCACGCTGCTGGGCTACGTCGCACCGCAGGAGCTGCGGACCTCGGCGTGGGAGCGAGCGGCCCACGCCTGCGACGTCGTGACGGCGCTGAACCCCGAGATCGCCGCCGACCTCCGGGCCGCCGCGGGCCGACCAGCCGAGATGCTGACTCCGGGGGTGGACCTGGCACGGTTCCCGCTCGAGCCGGGGGTGCGCGCGGGTCCTCCTCGGCTGCTCGTCAGCGGCAACCTCGGACCGGACACCGCCTACAAGGGTCTCGATCGGATGGTGGCCGCGTTCGCCGTCGTCCTCGACCGGCATCCGGGTTCGCGGCTGCTGCTGTCGGGTCCCGGCGACCCGGAGTGGGCGCTGCGCGGTACGGCGGCGGACGTCCGCGCACGCGTCGACGTGCTGGGCGCGGGCGATCTGGCCTCGCTCGTCCACCGCTACCAGCAGGCCACCGTGACGGTGAGCGCAGCTCATGACGAGGCCTTCGGTCTGGGGTTGCTCGAATCGCTCGCCTGCGGCACACCGATCGTCGCCGCACCCCGTGGCGGACCGTTGGGGATCGTCACTCCGGAGACGGGGCGCCTGGCGGATCCGTCTGACGAGCTCGCGTTCGCGGAGGCGATCGATGGGGCGATCGAACTCGCGCGGCGCCCCGAGACACCCGGGCGCTGCCGGGACCGTGCCGCTCGGTGGTCGTGGGACGTCGTCGGACAGGACCACGAGGCGCTCTACGCGCGACTCGTCGGCGCGCCCGCGCCGGTGCGGAGCAGGCCCCGCGTCGCGCCCGCACGGACGTCAGCCGCAGCGACTGCGGGCGGGCACGTCTCGGTCGTGATCCCAGTGCGTGATCGCGCCGGACTTCTGCGCGACTGCCTCGAGGGTCTCGCCGCCCAGACGATGCAGGACTTCGACGTCGTGGTCGTCGACGACGGTTCGACCGACGACAGCGGCGACGTCGCACGCGGCTTCCACGACCGGCTCGACGTTCGCGTCGTCACGACATCAGGCGTCGGCGCGGTGGAGGCGCGCCGGCGCGGCGTCGCGAACTCCGACGCCGACTACCTCGCGTTCACCGACAGCGACTGCATCCCGGACCCCGGCTGGCTCGCCGCCGGTGTCCGCGAGCTCGAGCGGGGCGCCGACGTGGTGCAGGGACGGACCCGCGCGGCGGGCCCCGTCACGCCGCTCGACCGCACGGTGGCTGCTGCCCCCGGTGACGGCCTCTACGCGACCTGCAACGTCTTCTACCGACGTGCCGCGTTCGAGCGGGCCGGCGGTTTCGATCCCGATCTCGGTGCCCGCGTGGGCTTCCGCCCCGGCCGTAGTCAGCGCGCACTGGGGATGGGCGAGGACACCGTGCTGGGGTGGAGGGTCCGTCGTCAGGGCGCCGCGACGCACACCGAGGACGCCGTCGTGCGCCACCAGGTGTTCCCACCCGACCTGCGGGACGACCTGCGCCGTTGGTGGATGGCGGGGGGGTTCCCCGGACTCGTCGACGAGGTGCCCGAGCTGCGCACCGAGTTCCTCCGGGCGCGGGTGCTCGTCCCCGGACCTGTCCGCCCGCTGCTGCTCGCCGGCGTGGGGCTGCTGGTCCTGAGACGGCGGGGCGCGGGTGTCGGCGCGCTGCTCGCGTGGGTGCTCGCCCACGGACGCCGCAACGGCTGGCGTCCCCGCTGGTGGGCCCACGCGCTGCTGCGCGACGCGGTCCTCGAGTCCGCGCTGATCGCCGGATCGGCACGCCGCCGCACGATCGTGCTCTGAAGGTTGGTCCCCCGCGTGTCACGAAGCCCGCCGTAAGCTCCCGCGCATGGACCTCGAACGCCTGCCGTGGAAGCTGCGGTACCGGACCCTGCGGGGTGTGGCGTCCACGCTGCGGCGATGGTCGGTCGAAGTCACGCACCGCCACACGACCGTCCGGTTCGGCCCCGGCTGCTACGTCGGACCGGGCTTCCACCTGACGATCCCCTACCTCGGCGGGCTCATCGTCGGTCGTGACGTCGAGTTCCGGCGCGGCTTCACCTGCGAGATCGCCGATGCGGGGCGGGTGACGATCGGTGACGGGGCGGTGTTCACCTACGACACCGTCATCCAGTGCTCCACGACGGTGACCATCGGCGAGCGGTGCGCCATCGGACGCGCTCTGATCGCGGACGGGACCCACCGCTTCCGGGACGCCACGACGCCCATGGACGAACAGGGCTTCGACTTCCGGCCCATCACGATCGGGGCGGACACGAGGATCATGACCGGGGCGGTCGTCACGAACTCGGTCGGACGGAGCTGCGTGGTCGGGGCGAACGCGGTCGTGCTCGATCCCATCCCCGATTTCAGCCTCGCGGTCGGGGCACCGGCCCGTGTCGTCGAGCACTACGGTCCCGACGTCCCTGAAGCGTGAGACGCCCCCGCCGCCTGCTGAAGCGACGACTCGAACACCTCGCAACCGTCTGCACCGGCAGCACGCCCGGTCCGGCAGGCCATCTGTTCCTCGCCTACCTGCGACTCCTCACCCAGCGTCAGCTTCATCATCTCCACGGGACGCGCGCCGGCGCCGTCCGGGTGCTGGGTCTCACGATCGCCTACGACGACATCGACCTACTGATCTTCCAGTTCGAGGAGATCTTCATCCGCAGGGCGTACGAGGTCGCACTGCCGCCCCGAGCCGTCGTGGTCGACGGGGGGTCGAAACATCGGTGTGTCCGTGCTCTACCAGCGGTGGCGACACCCGACGTGCCACATCATCGCGCTGGAGCCCAACCCGGACGCCTTCGCCCTGCTCCGACGCAACGTGGACGACAACGGCCTTGCGGAGGTCGAGCTGCACCCGCACGCGGCCGGTGCCACGAGCGCGCAGGTCGAGCTCCACATCCCCCGGGGCGAGGACGTGTACGGGGTGACGGACAACTCGCTGCGCGCGAGCACCGAGCGGCCGCCCGCCGGGGTGGCATCGGTCGCCATCACGGTTCCCTGCGTCCGGCTCAGCGACGTCCTCCCAGCCCGGGTCGACCTGCCCAAGCTCGACGTCGAGGGGGCGGAGTCGGAGATCGTCGAGGAACTGGTCGCCAGCGGCGGCATCTCGGCTGTCGACCGGGTTGTCCTCGAGCACACGGTCGGCGACTCGATGGCGGAACTGACCGCCATCGTGAGCCGACTCGAGGCCGCTGGCTTCCACGTCCGGCTCTCCTGGCCACGTACTGGATCCAACGACGTCCTCGTCCGCGCCAGGCGGGCCGCCTCAGATGACCAGCGTCCCGTGACGCACTGAGGCGCCGACCAGGCTCGCGACCTCGATGAGGTCGAGCGCGAACCGGATGGGCAGCGTCGGTAGCACCCGGCGCCGTGAGAGGACGCCGGGGCGCAGCCGCAGGCGCAACCACGGCAGCGTCAGCAACAACGCGACGGGCAGACGCTTCCCGGCGAGCAACCCCACCGCCGCCAGGACGGTGTACTCGTGCGTGTCCTTCCAGAAGATGCCGTGGCGCAGGTGCTGGGCCCGCAACTCGGGGTGCTTGCCGAAGAGCAGAGGCACGCCCGTCCAGCGTGTGGCGTCGTGGAACGCGGTCGCCAGCCGGGACGGATGGACGTCGTGGTGAACGACCGCGTCCTCGGCGTACCGCGACTCGGCTCCGGTCCCGAGCACACGCAGGGCCAGGTCGACGTCCTCGCCACCCGGTCGGGTGAAGCGCTCGTCGAAGCCGCCGACACGCTCGAGGTCCGCGCGGTCGTAGAAGATGTTGCAGGTCTCGTAGAAGCGCACCCCGGCGATGTCGAGGGTCCGAGAGAACGGACCGATGTCTCCCATCTGGTCGGGGTTGGCGCGGGTGCGGCCCACGACGATGCCGTGGCCAGGTGCGGCTGCATCGAGGCCGGCCGACAGCCAACCAGGCTGGGGGACAGTGTCGTCATCGGTGAACGCGATGACCGGGGCGCGGCTGATACGCCACCCGGTGTTGCGCCCCGCAGCGGGGCCGCGTGACCGCTCGTGGCGTACGACCCTCAGGTCGAGCGTGGTGCGCCGTTCGAGGTCGACGAGCACCTGCGGGGTCGCATCTGCCGAGCCGTCGTCGACGATGACGACCTCGAACGGTCTCCGCAGGTCCTGCCGTTCCAGCGCATCGACCAACCGCGGGAGAAGCGCGGCACGGTCGCGGGTCGAGACGACGACCGCCACGTCCGGCAGTTCGCCCACGGTCCTCTCGCGACTCGACAGGTCGGTCAGCATACGGACCAGTGCCGCAGCGCGACTCAGCCGTGGTCAGCGTGCTGCGGAAGGTCGGAAGCCGGGCGCGCGTGGACGGCCGAGAAGGGCCAGTGGGGCGTTCCCGTCAGTACCTGCCGTCCCAGCCGGCGCACCCACCTTCGCAGCAGACCGGGCAGACCAGGGCCGCTGGGCCGGTCACGCCCGCTCGGCCCCAGAGGGATGCCGACCATGCGCGCGTCGACGATGTCGAAGCCGGTCACCTGCAGCATCGCGAGGTGGCCCGCCCGGTTCGGCTCGCTCCACGTCCGGGTGTGGCCCACGAGCCGCTGGACCGGGGTGCCGCGCAGCAGCACCGACGTACGCAGGTCGACCTGCTCGACCGACAGCAGCACGCCCCGCGTGACCGACCGAACCGCCTCCAGCGCCGCGAGCGGATCGCGCAGGTGCTCCAGCAGCGCCCCGACGATCACGACATCGAACACCCCGATGCGCTCGGGCGACAGGTCGTAGACGTTCACGATCTGCCGTGACACCTCGGAGCCCAGCGCCTGGTGAGCCAGATCGAAACGCGCGCCCGTGGACTCGCGTCCGCGTTGCAGATCCGTCGGTCGCTCGCGCGGGAGCCAGTCGAGGTCGGCCTGGTCCTCGATGTCCACCGCGACCACCTCGGCGGCGCCCCGACGCTCGAGTTCGAACGCGTAGAAGCCGTCCATCGTCGCCACGTCGAGGCAGCGCAGGCCCTCGATGCGGGGCCACGGCAGCGCGTCCACGACGGGGCGGAGGTCGAAGAAACCCGGGGTCACGATCCCGGGGGCGAGCTCCATCGTGTGGTACCAGGAGGACTGCTCCTCGACCCGTCTTCCGACGTCGTCGGCCTCGATCACACGACGCTCCTGGTCGACTGCCCCGCGTGCGGCACGCTAGCTAGCGCTGGCAGGGGAGCGCCTAGGGGACCGCGGATACGCTCGTGCCATGTCCTCCACCTCGAGCCAGCCCGCCGCGGCTCGTCCCGTCCTCGAGCTGCGAGCCGGTCCCGTGTCGGTCCGCGAGCTGCTCGGGAACCTGACCGCGCACCTCGACCTGCTGCCGCTGCTCGCGCGTCAGCACTTCCAGGGACAGTTCCGGGCGGCCCGTCTCGGCCTCGCGTGGAGCGCGATCCAGCCCCTGATCCGGGGCGCGGTCCTCGCCGTGATCTTCACCCAGGTCGTGCCCATCGGGACGGAGGTCAGCTACCCCGCGTTCATCTTCGCCGGGACCGCGGTTTGGGCGTACCTGTCGCAGGTCGTCACGACCGGCACCACGTCGATCAGCGCGAGTGCGGTGCTGGCGAACAAGGTGTACTTCCCGCGGCTGTTGCTCCCGGCGATGCCGGCGGCTGCCGCGCTCCCGGCGTACCTGCTCAACCTCGTCGTCGTCGTGCTTCTGGTGCTCGTCTTCGGCGAGCCGCTCACCCTCCACGTGGTGACGCTGCCGGCCACGGTCCTGCTGGGCTGCGTGCTGGTCACCGTCGCTTCCGCCGTGCTCGGGTTGCTGCACGTCTACTACCGCGACGTCGGTCCGTTGGTCACGGCGTTGATGGGCGTCGCGTTCTACGCGACGCCCATCATCTACCCCGCGGAGCGGCTCGGGCAGTGGCGCTGGTTGCTCGAGGTCAACCCTTTGACCGGTGCCGTCGCGGCGGTGCGCTGGTCGCTGTTCGGAGGCGACGAGGACCTCGGCAACGCGGTGTGGTGGGCCCTCGCGTGGATCGTCGCGCTCTCGATCGCGGCCGTACTGGCGTACCGAAGTCACGACGCGCTGTGCACGGACCGGCTGTGACCGCCGACGCAGCGATCGTCGTCGAGCACGTCGACAAGGTCTTCCGCCAGTACCGCGACCAGGGGATGCTCCTGCAACGCCTGCTTCACCCGCTGCGCAGCCGGCGCCACGAGGACATCTGGGCGCTCCGGGACGTGTCCTTCCGGCTCGCGCCGGGCGACACCCTGGGCATCGTTGGACGCAACGGGTCGGGGAAGACCACGTTGCTGCGTCTCCTCGCGGGTGTCACCGCCCCCACGACCGGCCGCGTGCGGGTCGAGGGTCGGCGCGCCCCGCTGATCGGGGTCGGCGTCGGTTTCAACAACGAGCTGACGGGGCGCGAGAACGTGCACGTCAACGGCCGTCTCCTCGGCATGACCGCGGACGAGGTCGAGGAGCGCTACGACGCGATCGTCGACTTCTCCGAGATCGAACCGTTCATCGACACCCCCGTGAAGTTCTACAGCTCCGGGATGTTCCTGCGGCTGGCGTTGTCGGTGGCGCTGCACACCTACCCCGACGTGATGCTGGTCGACGAGGTGCTGGCCGTCGGCGACATCGCGTTCCAGAGCAAGTGCTTCGACCGCATGCGCGAGCTGCAGGACCGCGGCTCGTCGCTGGTGCTGGTGACCCACAACCTGCAGCTGCTGCAGAGCGTCACGCCCCGAACCATCATCCTCGACGAGGGACGGAGGGTGTACGACGGCGCCACCGAGGACGGGGTCGGCCTGTACCACGAGATCCTGGCGCGAGGTCCGCTGCTCCCCCAACGGCGACCCCCGCAGGGTGCGGTCCCGGTCCCATCCCCCGACCGCGGCGCCACGGTGACAGCGACCGTTCTCGACGAACACGGCGACCCCACGAGCCAGGTGGCCGCGCACCGATCGCTGACGATCGCCGTCCACGTCCGGTTCCGCTCGGAGGTCAGCGATCCGATCGTCGGGCTGGCTTTCGACCGGCCCGGTCTGGGTCCGCTGTTCGCCACGGCGAGCCGACCCGGTTCCTACCGCGCGACCCACGGGCCGGATAAGGACCTGCACGCCGAGATCACCTTCGCCGACCTCCCGCTGCTGTCCGGCACGTACGCGGTGCGGACGATGGTGCAGACCGAGGGCGACATCGAGCCGCTCGGCACGGGGCGACCGGTGTTGTTCCACATCACCAACAGCAACCCCGGCGCCGGAGCCGTCGACCTCCGACCGAGCATCCGGGTCGAGGGTGAGCCCGTCGAAGTGGTCGATCCGAGGCTGGCACCGTGACGGCGCGACGCCCGGCTAGGAGCGAGCGATGCGACACCTGATGATCGTTGTGCTCGAGAGCCTGCGTCACGACGTCTGGCTCGAGGCCAACCCGACGATCCTCGGGCGTCTCGGACCGGTGGAACGCCGTTTCTCGTACGCCTCGTGGACCGCTCCCTCCCACTACAACCTCCTGATGGGTCTGCTCCCCCACGACAGTCCCACGCACGTGCACGCCTCGGAGCACTACAAGGCGGACATCGCGCGCTACTCGATGCGGCTCGATGTGCCCGACGTGGAGTTCCGATCGATGTTGCCCTCGCTGTACCTGCCGACGTTCCTGCGCGGGACCCTCGGGTACCGCACGGTGGCCCGCGTGTCGATGCCGGTGCTCAACCCGCACACCCCGATCAACCACGACTTCGACGACTACCGGCTCATGCCGAGCCACAACGACTTCCACGGCATCCTCGACGACCTCGATCTGGCGGGCGACGTGCCGACCTTCTGGCTCCTCAACGTCGGCGAGACCCACTACCCCTACGCCACACCGGAGGAGGACCCGGCTGAGTGGCCCCGCATCTCCGGCCTGCACGGCACCCTCCGACGGGTCGGCGAGGACACCGAACGACCGCCGCTGTTCGACGCGGACGAGCTCGCACAGCTGCGCCGGCGTCAGGTCCGGGCGTTGCGCTACCTCGACGGCGCTTTCGAACGGCTCCTCGACACGCTGCCGGAGGACACGTGGCTGATCGTCACGTCGGACCACGGCGAGCTGTTCGGCGAGGACGGCTACTTCGGGCACGGGCCTATCGCCCACCGGCTGGTCCACGAGGTGCCCTTCGTCGAGCGGCTCGCCCGCTGAGAGGATCACGCCCACGGGTACGCTCGACGACCGCGCCCGAGGAGGCTCGGATGCGTCGCGATCACGACCGCCTGCGTGAGCTCGTGACGGAGCGGTCCTGGTACCACACGATGGAGCTGGCACCGGGCATCGTCACGCCGGGCTGGTTCGACACGCGCGCGATCGTCGACCTCGTGCCGCTCCCCAGGGACCTGTCCGGCCGGCGCTGCCTCGACGTGGGGACCTTCGACGGTTTCTGGGCGTTCGAGATGGAGCGGCGTCGGGCGAGCGAGGTGGTAGCTCTCGACGTCCCCGACGCATCCGAGTGGGACTGGCCGGTCGTAGCGCCGGAGGATGTGCGCGAGGCCGTCTCCGCCCGTCACGAGGGTGGTCGCGGCTTCGACATCGCGCACGCGGCCCTCGAGTCCCAGGTCCGGCGAGAGCGCGTCAACGTCTACGACCTCGACCCCACCGACATCGGCACCTTCGACGTGATCTACCTCGGCAGCCTCCTGCTGCACCTGCGCGATCCGGTCGGCGCGCTCGAGCGGGTGCGCTCGATCTGCGGGGGGATGCTGGTCCTGGTCGAGACGATCGACGCGGGGTTGACACGTCGCCACCCGGACCGCGCGGTGGCGGCGTTCGACGGCAGGGATCGTCCGTGGTGGTGGACGCCCAACGTCGCCGCGCTGGAGCGCATGGTCCGCAGCGGCGGCTTCGAGGTCACCGAGGGGCCCGTGCGGCTGCGTATCCCCGCCGGACAGGGTCAGGGCAGGGTCGCGTTGCGCCCCGCGACGCTGCTGACCTCGTCGGGCCGCGCGGCGCTCCGGACCAACTGGCATGGGGATCCGCACGCCGCCCTCGTCGCGCGTCCCCGTGGTTGATGGTTCGGGGCCGGGGGTCGTGACGCGGCGGTTGGTCTGGGTGACACCGGAACCACCCGACCTCAGCGGTGGTGGCGGACAGCTGCGCCAGGCTCACCTGCTCCGTGCCGTCGCGGAGCGGTTCACGACTCACCTGATCGTGCCCGAGACGTTCGAGGACCAGCGTGTGCGGGAGTGGATCGACCGGATCACGCCGGTGCCGCACGACCCGCCGCCTCCACTCGAGAGGTGGGGGCGCCGCAAGCTGCGCCTGCTGCGCCACCAACTGATCGAGCGCCTGCCCTGGGACGAGGCACTCGCGACGGCACAACGTCGCCACCTCGGTGCGGCGCTGGCGAGCGAGATCGAGCCGGGAGACGTCGTGGTGCTGGAACACCTCAAGCTCGCCCCGCTGCTCGCCGACCTGCCCGGATCCGTCCACCGCGTGCTCACGGTGCATTTCGACGGCGCCCGCCAGGCCGCCCAGCGCGCCGCGGTCGCCCCGACCGCTCGCAACCGGTGGTTCTGGCGCTCGCAGGCGCGACGCGTGCGGCGTCTACAGCTCACCGCCCGGGAGGAGACCGACGTTCTCATCGCGGTCTCAGAGCAGGACGCCTCCGCGCTCGGCGCGGTCGTCGTGCCCAACGGCGTCGACGTGGACAGCTTCTCCCCCACCCCGCTTCCGGCTGCCCCGCGTGCCGTGCTGACCGCCACGTTCGACTACGCCCCGAACGTCGACGGTGCGGTGTGGTTCGTGCAGCACGTGTGGCCACGCATCCGCGCCGACGAGCCCGACGCCGAGCTCCACCTGGTCGGACGACGACCGCTTCCAGCCGTTCGCGCGCTGACGGATCTGCCGGGCGTCCACCTCCACGTCGACGTCCCGTCGGTGCACCCGCACCTGCAACAGGCGCGCGTCGCGGTCGTACCGCTGCGCCTCGGTGGCGGGACACGCGTGAAGGCACTCGAGGCGCTCGCCGCGGGACGCGTCCTGGTCGGCACCACGGTGGGCGTCGAGGGCCTCGACGTCGAGGCAGGGGTCCACGCGCTCATCGGGGACGAGCCCGAAGCGCTCGCCACGGCGGTCGTTACGGCGCTGCGCGACGACGCGCTGGCGACGCGCCTCACGGCCGCCGGTCGTGACCTGGTCGAGCGGCGCTACGGCTGGGACACGATCGGGGCGCGGTTCCTCGAGGTGCTCGAGGGACTTGTCGACGCACCCTCCGCACGATCGTGAAGCCCGAGGATCAGGCGGAGGTCGCTGCCTCACCCAGCACGCGCGCGTACGCGGACGCGGCCGCCGGCCAGGTGTGCTCGCGCGCCCGCTGCAGCCCCCGGGTGCGGGCTTCGTCGAGTGCGTCCGGATCGTCGAGGATGCGCCGCAGGACGCCCACCATCGCGTCCACGTCACCATCGGGCACGAGGTAGCCGGCACCCTCGACGAGCTCGTGGATCGCGGTGTTGTCGAACGCCACCACCGGGGTGCCGCAGGCCATCGCCTCGAGCGCGGTGAAGCCGAAGCCCTCGTAGCGGCTGGTCACGACCACGACCGCGGCGCCCCGCAGCAGCGCGGGCAGGTCCTCGACGAACCCCAGGGTGCGGAGCCCGGGACGCTCATCGAGCCGGCGACGCACGTCTGGAGCCAGCGCGCCGGCGATCCGCAGCTCGTGTGGCAAGCCCAGCCGCTGGACCCTCTGGGCGACGAGCGCCGCCTCGTCGAGTCCCTTGCGGGGATCGGGTGTGCACACCGACACCAGGTACGGCTCGCCGTCACCGACTGGCCCGTCCGGGCCGAACGGCGGGCCCACCCCGTGGGGGATCACCTCGACACGGTGCGGGTCGAGGCCGAGCAGGCGGATGCCCTCGTCGGCGGAGAAGCGAGACACCGCGACCACCCGTGCTGCCTCGTGGAGGCGCGGCGCCAGCAGACGCCACTGGCGGCGCGCGAAGCCGTAGTCGGGGTGGTGCAGCGACAGCGGCGCCAGGTCGTGCAGCGTCTGGATCCAAGGGCGGGGCGCGCGGCGTGGCGGCAAGGTGCCCGGCGACAGCAGCACGTCGTGCTCGATGCGGTCGAGGTCGCGCGGCAGGCGCAGGACGTGCTCGACCGTCCCCGCACGGATGCGACGGCGCGGGACGATCCGACGACTGGCGGTCGCGGCCGTGCCGGCCGGGACGCGCACCGCGCCATCGGGGTCGGGGCGCTGGAGCACCTCGACCGTCAGAGCCGGCTGAGCCGCCAACTCGGGCAGCAGACCATCGAGGAAGCGCCCGATGCCGCGGCGGTCGGCGCCCGGGTGCAGGTCCCATCCATCCACGAGCACGTGCACCGTCACCCCGCAACCGAGGCCCATCCGGGCACCGTTAGCATAGGCACGGTGACAGCCCACCCCGCCGACGCCGAGGCACTCGCAGACCAGCGGGCATCGGATGAAGGTCCCTCCAGGATCCCCATGACGCTGCCCGAGGCGGCCGCGCTGGCTCTCGTTGTCCTGCCCGTCCTGCTCGTCCCGGTGCTCGCCGCGGTGCACCGCATCGGCACGCCCCCGGTCGCGGTGCGCGTGCTCGGCTTCGCCCCCGACGTCGCACTGCTGCTGCTGGTGCTCGTCGGGGCGCGCGCAGCCGTGCGCGCGGGCTCGCGACCGGATCGCCTGGACCTGGTGGTGGGCGCCTACCTCGCCGTGGTGACCGTCTACGCGATCGCTGCGTTCGTCGGACCGTCGCTGGGGTGGCGGCGTCTCGCTCCCACGACCGACATCGAGCGCGTGCTCCTGTCCATGCGGGGACTGGGGGCCGGGATGGTGCTGCTGCTGGCGTGCCGGGCGCTCGGGGCGCGGGTCCGCACGCCGGTGCTGCTGTGGTGGATCATCGGCGCTGCGATCGCCCTGAGCATCGCGGGGATCATCGAGTGGCTGTGGCCGGCGGGGTGGGCGCGGGTGTTCGGCTCGGAGGGGATCGGTGTGCGGTTCATGCAGGCCGATGTCTACGGGATCGAGGAGACGGTCCTGACCGTGCACACGTTCGCAGGCGATCAGCTGCTCGTACGGGCGGGATCGCTGCTGTTCGAGTACCTGCAGCTCGGGTTCCTCCTCCTGGGTGGCCTCACCGTGGCCTTCGTGGCCATCACGCGGGAGCGTTCGCGCGCCTGGATCGCGGTCGCGGGCGTCACCCTGGGCGCGATCGTCCTCACGCTCACGCGTGCCGCGGTAGCAGCGGCGGTGCTGGCTACGGTGGCGGTCGTCGCGGCGACCCAGGACCGTGTCGCCCGGCGCCGGCTCGTCCGGCCGGCAGCGTTGGCCGCGTTGCTGATCTTGGTCCTGGCGGTGCCGACCGGCCTCGCGGCGCGGGTCGGGGCGGCCGTGACCGGGAGCGAGACCTCGACACCGATCCACCTGTCCTCGATGGAGGAGGGCGTACGCGCCATCGCGGAGCGTCCTCTCGGCCAGGGGCTCGGCGTGGGCGCCTCGGCGTCCGCCCGGGCGCCGGACGCGACCCTGCTCACCGAGAACGCGTACCTCGACGTGGGCCTGCAGACGGGGGTCCCCGGGATGGCCCTGTTCGTCGCCGCCATCGCGCTGCTCGGGATCGCGCTGTGGCGCGCGCGCGTCCGCGGACGGCTAGCGGTGATCGCCTTCGCCTGGTGGGTCGGTCTGGCCGCCGGGGCGCTGGTCCTGCACACGTGGACGATGCTCGAGACGACGTGGTTGTTCTTCACGGTCGCCGGACTGGCCTTGCCTCGGAAGGCCTGAGTCGTGGATGGCTCCGCGGCCGCCCTTCACGCACCGCGGCTCGGTCCCCTGGTGGCTGTGCTCGGCCTAACGTAGGGGAACGTCAGCGATCGTCTCCAGGGGTCCTCGATGCCAAGCCGCACCCCGTTCAAGATCATGAACCGCACCGTGAACCACTTGCTCCACGGGCTCCTGCGCTCGCCACTGCACCGGCTCATCAGCGGCAAGGTCGCGCTGCTCAGCTACGGGGGTCGCCGCACCGGGCGACGGTACACGATCCCGGTCTTCTACCGCGACAAGGGTGAACGCATCACGGTCGCCGTGGGATGGCCCGACCGCAAGGTGTGGTGGCGCAACCTCACCGGCGCCGGGGCACCGGTGCAGCTGGTGGTCCGAGGCGAGGAGGTCAGCGGGCACGCGGTCGCCACGAGAGAGGGTGACGAGGACGCCATCGTGCGCATCGACCTCGACGACGACGGACAGACCCGCCCTGGGGTGGTCCGGTGAATCGCACGGAGAACCCGGAGGCCGCGGACGAGGCCTTCGAGGCCCACGAGTGGTCGCGCGCATGCGAGCACCTGGAAGCGGCGGAGGGACGAGCAGCGCTCGACCACCGCGACCTCGCGCGGCTCGCGACCGTGCGCTACCTGCTCGGACGAGAGCTCGACAGCATCGATACGTGGGCGCGAGCATCCCGGCTCGCCCACGAACAGCAGGATCACGTCCGGGCGGCACGGTGCTGCCTCTGGGCTGGCTCGTATCGCTGAACCGAGGTGATCTGCCGGCGGGCGACCTGACCCTGAACGTGCAGGATGCGCCCCCTCGACCGTAGGGTTCCTCGGACGCGCTCGATGGCGGAGGGCACGTGGACGGATCGAAGGTCAAGCACGACCTCCAGCGCTACCTGCAGGGGGGCCGCGAGGCGCTGCTGTGGAAGCTCGAGGGCCTCTCCGAGTACGACGTCCGCCGACCGATGGTCGCGACGGGCACCAACCTCCTGGGCCTGGTCAAGCACCTGGCGACCATGGAGGCCGGCTACCTCGGCGCGGTCTTCCAACGCCCCCTCGGCGAGCCGATGCCGTGGACAGGCGAGGGGGCCGAGCCGAACGCGGACCTGTGGGCGACGGCTGACGAGTCACGGGAACGCATCGAGGACCTCTACCGACGGGTCTGGGCACACACCGACGCCACGATCGACCAGCTCGATCTGGATGCGACTGGTCGCGTGCCCTGGTGGCCGCAGGATCGCAACCCGGTCACGCTGCACCGCATCCTCGTGCACGTGATCGCGGAGACCCACCGGCACGCAGGACATGCCGACATCGTGCGAGAGCTCATCGACGGCGCCGTCGGACTGCGACCTGACAACGACAACATGGCGCCCGGCGACGCGGCGTGGTGGCAGGACTACCGCGACCGACTCGAACGCGTGGCACGGGACGCCGCGGAAGCTGATCGGCGAGCTGCCGACCGATGAACGACACGACATCCGCCACGGCCGCGAACGGTCTCGTCCGGAGAGCTCGCTGGCTCGCGTACCTCACCATCGCCTGGAACGCCGTCGAAGCGGTCGTCGCGATCGCGGCCGGAGCCGCCGCTGGCTCGCTCGCGCTGATCGGGTTCGGGATCGACTCGACCATCGAGACGATGTCGGCCCTCGTGGTCGTATGGCGACTCAACGACGTCTCCGACGACCGCGAGGAGCGGGCGCTCAAGCTCATCGCCGTGAGCTTCTTCCTCCTCGCCGCCTACATCACCGTCCAGTCGGCACGCGACCTCATCACCGGAAGTCAGGCCGAGACGTCGATCCCCGGCATCACCATCACGGCCCTCTCCCTCATCGTGATGCCGCTGCTGGCGAGGGCCAAGCAACATGTCGGCCAGCGGATGAGGAGCCGCGTCGTCCTCGCCGACGCGGTCGAGACCTGGCTGTGCACCTACCTGTCCGCGATCGTCCTGGCGGGACTGCTCCTGAACGCCACGGTCGGCTGGTGGTGGGCTGACCCGGTCGCGGCCCTCGGAGTCGCCTACCTCGCGCTGCGCGAGGGACGCGAGGCGTGGGAAGGCTGATCAGCCTCCACCCCGCTCCTGGTTGCCTACGCTCTGCCCCTCCCACGGCACCGGGAGGCCGCGTGACGTCGATCCGCCGGAGCCTGCCGCAGATCGCGACGGTCGGCACGGCGATCGTGCTCGCCGGTACCGCCGTGACCGGCGCCCACGGCCAGGATTCCGACCTCTCCGGGGTGCCGCGCGCCGACTGCGGCCCGGGATCGGAGCCCGAGACCGCCGAGCAGGGACGCGTGCCCGCCAGCGACCACGAGTCCGGTCGCGCCGACCACCCCTACACCTGCAACACCGAGATCGTCGGCCACCACGGCTCGACCGGCGGCTTCAAGGTGCACCGGTACGTGGACGCTTCGGGGACCGAGTGCGCGTACTACGACTCGACCGTGCTGCTGCCGATCAACGTGCTGAACCAGGCCAGCGACGGCGCGGGCGTCATCGTCCTCGACATGTCCGATCCCGCCAACCCCGTGGCGACGACCACGCTCGTGACACCGGCGATGCTGTCGCCGCACGAGTCCCTCGTCCTGCACGAGGGCCGGGGGCTGCTCGCCGCGGTGATGGGGACGGCAGCCAGCTACCCCGGGATCGTCGACATCTACGACGTCTCGCAGGACTGCACCCGCCCGACCCTGCTGTCCTCCACACCGGTCGGCTTCCTCGGTCACGAGTCGGGGTTCTCGCCCGACGGGATGACCTTCTGGTCGAGCTCGGAGGCGACCGCGTTCGTCGCGGCCGTGGACGTGTCCGACCCGACCCTGCCCGTCACGCTGTGGGTGGGCACCAACCCCTCGCACGGCATCACCATCAGCGAGGACGGGACCCGCGCCTACCTCACGCCGGTCGGGACGAACGCCACCCCGCCGTTCCCGACGGGTCCCGACTTCCGCAGTGGCGTGACCATCCTCGACGTCACCGACATCCAGGAGCGACGTCTCGACCCCCAACCCCAGGTCGTGTCCCAACTCACCTGGCCTGAGGCGAGCATCGCCCAGACCGCCATCCCCGTCAGCATCGACGACCACCCGTACCTGGTGGAGATCGACGAGTTCGTCCCGGTCCCGGATCTGTTCGACACGGACGGCGTTCCCGGCGCGGCGCGGATCATCGACATCGCCGACGAGACCGCTCCGAGGGTGGTGTCCAACATCCGGCTCGAGGTGCACGATCCGCAGGTCCGCGAGGCGTCGGGGCTGCGGGACGACCCCAACGGCAGCAGCGGGGTGCTCGGGTACGTCGGCCACTACTGCGCCGTGCCGCGGCGCGAGGACCCCGGGATCGTGGCGTGCAGCTTCGTGGCATCGGGACTGCGGGTGTTCGACATCCGGGACCCGCAGAACCCCCGTGAGATCGCCTACTTCAACGCCCCGCCCGACCCGGAGTCGTTCACGGGACAGGGCGGCACGGCGTTCGCGATGTCCGCCCCGGCGTTCGTGCCGGAGCGGGGCGAGATCTGGTACTCGGACGTGAACAGCGGGTTCTGGGCGATCCGCGTGACCAACGACGTGTGGCCGTTCCCCGCGGACCGTTCACCCACGGAGGGGCGGGCTCGGGACGAGTCCGCTCCGGACGCCGGTCCAGCACCCGTGAGCAGGCCCAGCACGCCGGGGACGGGCAACCCTCTACCCGCAGGCGCAGCGGCCGCGGTGCTTCTCGCGATGGGGGTGGCGGCGCGACGTGCGTCGCGGCGTGGGACGGGCCCGCAGCGGCGGGGTGGCCCGTGACCGGGGCCGTGGAGTCCGGCGGGGCGCGCGACGGCGAACGGCGGCTGCCCCGAGGCCCTGTTGCCACGGCGGCCTCCCTGGCCATGACCATCGCCGCCACGCTGGTCCTGTCGATCGTGCCTGCGGAGGGCCACCTGCCCTCCGCCGCGGACGCCTACCGGTGGGTCGACCCGCCCTCTGGGATCGCGCCGACCTCCCCGGCCGAGGCTCGTCGCGCCCAGGTACCCGCCGAAGTCTTCGCTGCCGGACGAGCCGACGTCTGGACCCCGGACCTCCAAGCCATCGTCGCACTGGGAGCGACCGCCACCGGGGGCGGGGCGGCGCACGTGAGCCTGTCCCCCATCGCCCCGGCCCGTTTGCCGGCGCTCCCCGCGTCGCTGGTGCCGAACGGCAACGCCTACCGCGTGGAGGTGTCGACGCCGGGTTGGCGGCCGGCAGGGGTCGAGCTGCGGCTGGCGACCCCGTTCCCCGCAGCATCGATGTGGTCCCTCGAAGGCGGCCGGTGGATCGAGCTCGACGGCTCGACCGGCCCGGACCGCGTGTCCGCGCCGGTTGGGGGTACCGGGGTGTTCCTGGCCGGAGCTGTGCGGACCGATGGACACGACAGCTGGTGGGCCCGCATCTCGCACGACCCGCTACGTCCCGCGCTGCTCACCGCGGCGTTGATGAGCGCGCTCCTCGGCGGCCGTCGGCGACGCTCGGCGCACCCACCCCGGGCCCGTCGAGGAGGCCAGCTCGTGACGATCCGGCTCGACTGGCCTCCTGCTTCATCGTAGGCCGTCTCGCGACGACGGTTCACGAGCCAGACTCGTGTGGGGTCGGGACATCAAGCAACAGGTCGGTCGCGATGCGCTGCACCTCTGCGCGGGTGCGCCCTCGATGGTCGGAGGCCAGGAACTGGCTGCCGATGAACACGGTGAACACCAGGAAGCAGCGGGCCTCGACCTCGTCGTCATCGGCGATGAACTGGCCGAACAGCGAGCGCAGGTAGTCCATCCGGCGGTTGTCGACCCGCCGGAGACGGTCGGCGACGGCCTCGTCGTGTCGGGCCCAGTTGCGGATGGCGAGCTCGATCCTCGGGAGCTGCTTGCTCGACGACGCGAGCGCGAACAGCCGAGCGAGCTTTGCCCGCGCTTCACCGCCGGCAGCGTCGATGTGCTCGATCACGCTATCCACGACGCTGTGCTCCCACGTGTCGAGCATCTCGTCGAGCAACGCGCGACGCCCATCGAAGTGCCAGTAGAAACCGCCCTTCGTGACCCCGAGGTCCCGCGCGAGAGCCTCGATGCGGACAGCGTCCGGCCCACCAGCGGCGACGGTGCGCAGCGCTTCCTCGATCCAGCGCGCCCGGGGCGTGCGTACGTGGGCCATGCGTCTATCCGAGGATGCGAGTTGACGGCGCCGCCGAGCGCGCTACGGTTCTTCCATACGGTACCGTATGGAAGGTCTAGGTGTGAGACTTCCGCCGAGTGCACACAGATCGCGACCATGGCGCATCCACGAGATCGCCCCTGACTTCCGACTCGAGGACGTCTGGAAGCTGCCCACTCCGGGCAGTCCCGAGGACTTCCCTCGACTGGTCGACGGCTTCGCCTCCGGTGATCCGCTGCGCAGCGATTCGTCCATGGTTCGCGCACTGTTCGCGATCCGGTGGAAGCTCGGAGACCTGCTCGGCTGGGACCGCCCGGACTCCGGCGTGCACTCACGGATGCCGACGCTCCGCGATCGCCTCCCCGAGGACCTCCGAGGTTCGGCATCTCTGGTGGAGTTCGAGACGCTGCCCTTCGCGCCGCTGTTCCTGCTCGCCGACGAGTTCGCTGCCGAGACCGCGAACCGGACGATGCACGGGATCCTGCACCTCGGATGGGTTCCCGACGCGGGGGGCGGCTACCACGGGCAGATGGCCGTCCTGGTCAAGCCGAACGGTTCCTTGGGGAGTGCGTACATGACCGCGATCAGGCCGTTCCGGTACCTGATCGTGTACCCCCAACTCTTGCGGCAGATCGAACGGACGTGGACGCAGAACGAGGTGCGAACATGACGTCCCCGCTCACGGACCACACCGCTCGGCCCCACGACAACGTGCGTGCGAACACCAGCACCGACCGCTGGACGGTACGGGGGTGCCTCCCGTTTCTCCTAGGGTGAACACCGGCCAGTGCACGGCGGGCCAGCTCACGTTCGTGAGGGTGTCCTGCTTGGTGGAGTGAGGAGACCTCGGTGCCCAGCGGGGCGTTGTTCGGCTTCATCGCGACCGGTGTGACCCTGGCCATCTTCCTCTGGTGGACGGCACGCGAACTGCGTCGGGTGGAACGCCCCGATGACGAGCCCCCGTCCTCGAAGGAGGCCGGGGTGGAGCGGTGAGCACCAAGGACCGCGCGACCCTCGAGCCACACACGACCGAGCTGTCGCGGTCGCTGTCGGAGTTCGACATCACGATGATCGGCGTCGGCGCCATGATCGGCGCTGGCATCTTCGTGCTGACCGGGATCGCCGCCGGGACCACCGGCCCGTCGTTGATGCTGGCGTTCGCCCTCAACGGCGTCGTAACCATCTTCACCGCGATGGTGTACGCCGAGCTGGGATCAGCGATCCCGGAGGCGGGCGGGGGCTACCTGTGGGTCCGTGACGCCCTGGGACGTTCCCAGAGCTTCCTGGCTGGCTGGATGTCGTGGTTCTCACACGCGGTCGCGGGCAGCCTCTACGCCTTGGGGTTCGGGGCGTTCGCCAACCTACTGGTCGAACGTGCGGGTTGGGGGCTGCCTCACATCGTCGGACTGGGCCCGGAGAAGTACGTCGGGGTGCTGATCGCCGTGGCGTTCCTCGCCATCAACTTCCGGGGAGCCTCCGAGACCGGGCTGGCGGGCAACATCGTCACGCTGGCCAAGTTGATCGTCATCGGGCTGTTCATCGGCTTCGGCCTTTTCTCCATGCTGCGGGAACCGTCCACCTCGGTCGAGCACTTCGAGCCGTTCATCCCGCGTGGGTACGGACAGATCTTCGTGGCGATGGGGATCACGTTCATCGCCTTCGAGGGCTACGAGATCATCGTTCAGGCGGGTGAGGAGGTCCGTGATCCCAAGCACAGCATCCCGCGCGCCGTCTTCAAGTCCCTGCTGATCGTCATCCCGATCTACGTCCTCGTGGCGATCACGGCCGTCGGCGCCATCGACGCTCAGGGCGATCAGGCGACCTGGCAGTTCCTCGGCGAGCAGAAGGAACTCGGTCTGGCACTGGCCGCGGACGCGTTCATGCCGTTCGGCACGGTCATCATCCTGATCGGCGGGTTGCTCTCGACGATCTCGGCACTCAACGCCACGACCTACTCCTCCACCAGGGTGGCGTTCGCGATGGGACGCGACCGGGTCCTGCCTGACGCGTTCGGCAAGGTCCACCAGCGCTTCCAGACCCCCCACATCGCCCTGGCAGCCTCCGGGTTGATCATCGTGTTCATGGTCCTGGCGATCCCGATCGAGGACGTCGCCGCAGCCGCGGACGTGATGTTCCTCCTGCTGTTCCTCCAGGTGAACTACGCCGTCATCCGCATCCGCGGCGAGTTCGGAGATCGGCTCGACTACGGCTACCTGATGCCGTTCTACCCCTGGGTGCCGATCATCGGGATCATCACCAAGGCGTTCCTGGCCGTCTACCTGTTCAACTTCTCCCCCCTCGCCTGGCTGTTCGCCGGCATCTGGATCGCCGTCGGGGCGGGCGTGTTCGTCGCCTACGCGCGCACCCGGGTGGCGTCCGAGGACCGGCCCCAGATCACCTACGAACGCAAGGCGGGCCCGCGGGAAGAGCATCCCGTGTTCGCCGCCATCGGCAACCCGCAGACCGCCGAACCGATCCTCACGATCGCAACCGCCGTCGCACGGGCGCGCGGCGTGCAGGTCGTTGCCATGCCCGTCGTACGGGTGTCCCGGCAGATCCCCATCCGCCAAGCACGCCAGCGCACGGACGAGGCCCAACCCGCCATCGACGCGATCGAGGCGTTCGCCGCCGAGGTCGACGACGTGGCGATCAACGTGGTCGTCGGTGTGGGACGCGCCATCTCCAAGACCATCGTCAGCATCGCCGAGCGAGAAGGCGCCGACCTGCTCGTCATCGGATGGCGTGGGACGGTCCACCCGGGCAACGTCCGCGGCTCGGTGGCGCAGGAGGTGCTGCGCCGCGCCCCACAGGATGTCTACGTGGTCAAGCCTCCGAGCGACGTCGCGACGGTGGAGCACGTGCTCGTGGGCGTCAGCCCAGGGATCCGATCACCGGACGCGGTGAGAGCTGGTTCGGCGCTGGCTCGCGGCACTGGAGCACCGCTGCGTCTGCTGACGGTCCGGCGTCCGAACCAGGCGCAGAGCGGCGAACTTGAAGCGCACCTCGAGGCTGCGCGGCAGCACGCCATCGATCTCGGTGTGCCGCCTGCCAGCACCGAGACCGAGATGCTCGAGTCACCCTCGGCGCTCGACGCCTTCGAGGAGGTGGCTAGCCCGAACACCGCGTTCGTCACCGGGGCGTCCCGGGACTGGATGTTCCGACGCACGCTCCTCGGCCAGTTCTCCGACGCGGTCGCCAACCGGTTGCCCGGCATCACCATCGTGGTGCGACCGGGCGAAGCGCGAGCCCTGTACTGGTGGCGCCAACTCACCGATCTGGTCCGGCGACGCAGCGCGTCGCGAGAACGTTCCATCGGTAACTGACCGCCGCGACCCCCGCATCACCAGTCAGCGCACCAACGAGGATGATGGTGTGCAGCGCGGCGCAGGCGACGTCCTCGAACGAGATGGTGCGGAAGCCGAAGCTGGGCGCTGGTGACCGGGTTCGGTCCCGTCGCCAGCCAGCAGGTACCCCAGATCCGTCGCGGGGCGATGCGTCGGCGCGAGCGGTCTCTCACCGCACCTGGTCGTGGCGTTCGACGACGACGACTCGCTGGACGCAAATCCGTTAGATTGTTCAACTATATGGAGCTGCAGCGGGAGGGTGACGCACCATGGCCAAGGGCAACGAGGAGATAACGGGCTGGAAGGTCTACAGCCGCCTGATCCGGAAGATGTCAAGGCCGGGTGTGCTACCAGCGTTCGTCAAGGCTCGCCGACTGGACAACGACACTGTCGACTCTCTCGGTCAACGCGTCGTTGTCGCGTCCGCGACGTGGCCTGACGAGATCGCGATCAAGTACGAGGACCTGGCGATCACCTGGCGCGAGTTCAACGAGCGCACCAACCGCTACGCCCACGCACTCGCCGACAGAAGCATCGGCAGGGACGACGTCGTGGCCGTCGACGTGGTCAACCGGCCGGAGATGCTCGTGGCGACGATGGCGGTCCTGAAGCTCGGGGGGATCGCGGCGCTGATCAACACGGGGATCAAGGGCGACCCGCTCGCCCACTCGCTGCGCGTCGTGGATCCGAAGGCGATCATCATCGGCGAGGAACAGGTCGCCTCGCTCGAGACCATCTCCACCGACGGGATCGCCGAGACGTGGCTGTGGATCTCGGACGGGGGCGGGGCGGGCTGTCCTCACGAGTGGACCGACCTCGACGAGGCTGCCGCCAGCGCCCCGACGACCAACCCGCCCGTGACAGCGAGCCTCAAGCTCGGGCACCCGGCGATCTACATCTACACATCCGGGACGACGGGCCTCCCGAAGGCGGCTATCACCAAGCACCTGCGACTGCGCATGGGAGGCATGCTCGTCGGCAAGGCGATCCTGGAACTCACGCCGTCGGACACCGTCTACTCGCCGCTGCCGCTGTACCACTCCACGGGCCTGCTCGGTGCCTGGGCCTCTGCCGTCCACACCGGGTCAGCGATCGCGATCGGCCGCAGGTTCAGCGCATCGACGTTCTGGGACGAGATCCGTCGGCACGAGGCCACGGCGTTCAACTACGTCGGCGAGGTACTGCGCTACCTGCTCAACCAGCCCCCGACACCCGGGGACCGCGACCACAGCGTCCGTGGCATCTACGGGGCGGGGTTGCGGCCGGAGATCTGGGACGAGTTCAAGGAGCGCTTCAACATCCCCAACATCTACGAGGTTTGGGGGGCGTCCGAGTCGCCGAACGGCTTCCTCAACCTGTTGAACTTCGACAAGACCATCGGCTGGAACCCGATGGGGTGGAAGACCGTCGAGTGGGACATGGTGCGGGAGCAGCCGGTACGCGGCGCAGACGGGTTCATGCGCGAGATCGGTCCCGGCGGCACCGGACTGCTGATCATGAAGATCGACGCGCACCAGGAGTTCGCGGGCTACACGGACGCCGAGGCGACCGAGAAGAAGATCCTCCGAGACGTGTTCGAGCCGAGCGACGCGTGGTTCGACTCCGGCGATCTGGTCCACAACCTCGGTCACGGTCACGCCCGGTTCGTCGATCGGACCGGCGACACGTACCGCTGGAACGGCGAGAACGTCGCCACGACCGAGGTCGAAGGCGTCGCCGGAGCGTGGCACCAGGTCGATCAAGCGGTCGTGTACGGCGTCGAGGTCCCTGGCACGGAGGGACGCTGTGGCATGGTGCTGCTGATGCTGCACGAAGGCCAGGAGCTCGACGCCGAAGGGTTCGCCAAGCACCTGCGCTCGCAGCTGCCCAAGTTCGCCGTCCCTCGGTTCGTGCGGATCAGCTCCACCGTCGCCATGACCGGAACCTTCCGGCCGCAGAAGTTCGACCTCAAGTCGGACGGCTACGATCCGGCCAAGATCACCGATCCGCTCCTGATCCTGGTCCCGGACGAGGACGCCTTCCGGCCCGTCACGCCCGAGGTGGTCGACCAGGTCGCCTCCGGCGATATCCGCCTCTAGCGACGCTGCTCGTATGACCGATCAGGCCCCACCCCCCACCCATGGCGCTGCGCGGCGAGCCCCGCGGCTGCGGCTGGTCGCGACGCCCGAGGCCACGATCGCCACGTGGGAGTGGGAGGGGGACGGGCCGTCCATCCTCCTCGTCCACGCAGCCGGCTTCCACGGTCGGTGCTGGGACCGGGTCGTCGACGCACTGCCCCCGACGTACAGGGTGCTCGCCGTCGACTGTCGAGGCCACGGTCGTAGCAGCACGCCCGAACCTCCCTACCCCTGGTCGAGACTCGCCAACGACCTGGTCGAGGTCGTGGACCAGCTGGATCTGGACACGTTGATGGGGGTCGGTCACTCGATGGGAGGCCACCTCGTGACGCGGCTCGCCGCTGCACGGCCCGGCCGCTTCGATCGTCTCCTGCTGCTCGACCCGGTCATCGTCGCGCCAGAGCTCTTCGACCTCATCGCAGCCGCCGCGGACCTCGTTCAGCCCGTCCGTCGACGCAGCGACTTCACATCCGCACGCGACATGGCGGAGTGGCTCGCCACGCGCGAGAGCTTCGTCCGCTGGGACCCCGATGTGCTCGACGACTACTGCCAACACGCGTTGCGCTCGGCCACCGACGGCGACGGCTTCGAGTTGGCGTGTACACCGGAGATCGAGGGTGCGGCCTACGTCGGCCAGACGGAAGCCGACATCTACGACGACGTGCGATCGATCGAGTTCCCCGTCCACGTGGTCCGCTGCCCGCAACGCCTCGAGGCCCGGGGCCTGACCGACCTGTCGATCTCGACGGCGTTCACGTACTCACCCACATGGCCCGAGCTGGCTCAACAGTTCCGGACCGCCACGGACCAGCTGCTGCCCGACGGCATCTCTCACCTGTTCCCGATGGAGAGTCCGCGCCTCGTCGCCGAGCTGATCGCGGCGCAGGCAGAGGCGGGAAGCGAACCGATCCCGTAGGACGCCGTCTGGGCCACACATCCGTATCAGGGGTGCAGTCGTGCGTCTACGGTCCGCGGCATGGAGCTGTCGGCAACACGGACGGCGACGATCGTCGCGCTGCTGGTCCACGTGCTCGTGACGGCCGGCCCGGTCTGGGCGCAGACGGATCTCGTGACCATCACGGTCGACCCCTCGGTCACCGTCGGCCCCACGAACCAGCACCTCATCGGTTTCGGCTGGAACACCGGTCAGCCGCTCGATCCCATCGCGCCGCTGTCACCTGAGACGATCCGGATCGACGCCTCCCTGCAGCAACTCTCCACTGGGCCCGACGAGCTCGATCTGGGTCCGCTGCTGCAGAAGATCGCCGAGATCCGACGCATCGGCAGCGAACCGCAGGTGATCCTGAGCTACACACCTGCGTGGCTGGGTGAGCCCAACGCGGCCGGTCGCGACCCGACCCGGGTCGCTCCCTCCGACCTCGATGCGTGGGAGGCGCTCATCGAGCAGGTCGTCGAGGGCGTGGCGACCGCCCCGGCGCCGGCATCCCGCTTCGAGGTGTGGAACGAGCCAGATCTCCCGATCTTCTGGCAGGACACCCTGACGGCCTTCCTCGACATGGCGGTCCGCACACACCGCGCCGTCGCCACGATCGCAGAGCGCACCGATCTGCCTCTGGAGATCGGGGGGCCAGCGACGGTCTTCCCCAACGCGCCGTTCATCGCGGCCTACGTGCAGCGGATCGGCTTCGAGGGTCTGCCGCTCGACTACGTCAGCTGGCACTACTACGGCAACTACCCGCTCCTCGGCCCGGACGGAGCCGAAGGCACCATCCCCGATCCCTTGCTGCCTCTGTACCCCGCGATCGGCCGCGAGAACCCGATCACCAGCCCGCGCATCCTCAGCCTCGGTGTGGAGGTGGTCCGAGCCGCTGTGGTCGCAGCCTCACCCGGCGTCGAGACGCGGCCTCCACTCGTCCTCGACGAGTGGAACCTCTCCGCCGGTGGCCTCGACCAACGCCACGACACACACGTCGGAGCCTCCTTCGCCGCGGGGACGCTGATCGAGCTGGAACGCGTGGAGCTCGACCGCGCGGACCTGTACCGAGCGCGCTCGCAGGCGCAGCGCGGTGACTGGGGCATCGTGTTCCCCGATGGCTCACGCAAGCCGACGTGGTGGACCTTCCACGCATGGCACGAGACCGCAGGGCAGCGGATCCGGACGGTCGGCGACGATCCCAGGGGCGGGGTGTGGGCACGCGCGACACGTACCGACCGGTACGTCCACGTGCTTCTGGTCAACTGGCTCGCGCAGGGTGGAGCCGAACGTGGAGCGGCCGTGGCGGTGCCGGGCATGTGCACGGCCGAGATCGCGAGGCTCGATGCCTCGTCCTCCGACCTCTCGACGTTCGCGGCGGTCGAGATCGTCGACGGCGCGGTCGAGCTCGCGCTCCCCGTTCAGTCGCTGACGTGGGTGCGCACCGCCAGCACCTGCCCCGACTCGTCCGACGCGTCGACCGCGCCCGAGCCCTCCGATGTCGAGCCCGTACCGATGCCGACGACAGGTGGAGGTAGCGCAGCCGCAGCGCTGGCCATCACGATCGGTCTCGTCCTCTTCAGGCATCGACGCCCGTAGCGAGGTCACGTCACAACACTGGGGAGGCCTGGGAACGGGGCCGGGCAGATCCCCACGCCCAACGCAACGCCGTGACGAACGGGTCGAGCATCAACCCGGCGATCAACGCGGCGACGCCGCCAGCGAGGATCCCGGCGCCGATCGCTATCCCCACTCGTCGCATCCGTACCTCAGCCGTCGTTGTGAACAGTAGATGGGGGGCCGAGACCCCGGCTCCGAGCGTCGCGATCATGGGGAGCCGGAGGTCCTCACGGCAGGGAGCCCGTGTGCGGGAGCGCTCCTCGGGGGGCCGCCAGCGGGATTGTAGGGCTCGACCAGACTTGCAGCCGAAGCCCGGCCGGTTCCGTCAGCGCCACCGCGCACCCCCTGTTCATGACGCTCATCGGTCCGTAGCGTCTTGCCCCTCGGGGCGGCACCTCCTGTCGGCCATCGCTGCCTCGCGAGGGACTGTGGCGATGAACGAACATGCGGTCGTGATCGCGGGTGGAGGTCCCACGGGCCTGATGCTCGCGGGCGAGCTGGCGCTGGCGGGAGTCGACGTCGTCATCGTCGAACGACGCACCGATCAGCACGTCGACGGATCGCGAGCCGGGGGTCTTCACTCGCGCACCATCGAGGTACTGGACCAGCGTGGCATCGCGGAACGGTTCGTCTCGGCCGGGAAGGAGCATCCGCGCCTGGCCTACGCCGGGATCATGTTGGACATCGGCGACCTCCCTACCCGCCACAACTACGTGCTCGCGCTGTGGCAGCGCGAGTTCGAGCCCATCCTGGCCGACTGGGTCGATGAGCTCGGGGTTCCGATCCTTCGTGGCTCCGAGGTGGTGGGCTTCGCTCAAGACGACAACGGCGTCGACGTCGAGATCTCCGACGGCACGTCGCTTCGAGCGCAGTACCTCGTCGGGTGCGACGGAGGACGCAGCCTGGTACGCAAGGCCGCCGGCATCGACTTCGCCGGGTTGGATGCCTCGACCAGCTGGATGATCGCCGAGGTCGAGATGGACGAGGAGCCCGAGCTCGGCTTCCACCGCGACAGCGCCGGCACCCACGCCATCGGTCGGAGGGAAGACGGGGAACCGATCGGGGTCGTGCTCACCGAACGGAACCTCGAGCACACCGGCGAGCCCAGCATGGGCGAGCTCCGCGAGGCACTCGTCGCCGTGTACGGGACCGACTACGGGCTCCGCAGCGCCCACTGGATCTCGAGGTTCACCGACATGGCACGCCAGGCAGCCTCCTACCGCCACGGCCGCGTGCTGCTCGCCGGGGACGCCGCACACGTGCATCCCCCGCACGGCGGCCAGGGCCTCAACACCGGGGTGCAGGACGCCGTGAACCTCGGATGGAAGCTCGCCCAGGTCGTGGTCGGCACGTCGCCCGACAGCCTGCTCGACACCTACCACGACGAGCGCCACCCTGTCGGGGCACGAGTCATCCACAACACCATGGCGCAGGTCGCGCTGGGCCGCCCCGACGAGCGGTCGCAGGCCGCCCGCGACACCGTGCACGACTTGCTGAGCGCAGATGAGCCACGTCGACGCATCGCCACCATGCTCTCCGCTCTCGACATCCACTACGACCTCGGAGAGGGACACCCGCTGCTCGGGCGGCGCATGCCTGACCTCGACCTGCACACCACCGACGGTCTCGAGCGCGTGTTCACGCTGCTGCACGACGCCCGGCCAGTGCTGCTCAACCTCGGCCAACCGGGCCGCTTCGACATCACGCCATGGGCAGATCGAGTCCAGAGGATCGACGCCGAACATGTCGGCACGTGGGAGCTCCCGGTGATCGGCGAGGTCACCGCTCCCCCAGCCGTGTTGATCCGCCCCGACGGCTACGTGGCCTGGGTGGGAGAGCTCAGCGACCCCGGGCTTCCCGACGCGCTGACCACCTGGTTCGGAGCGCAAAGGGCGGCGTAGCGCGAAGGGGATCCGGTCCAGCACCTCGTGGAGGGGGCGTGCCCGTCAGACGAGTCAGCTGCCGCGCCCGGGCGCATCCGAGGCGCCGGGATCGAGCTCGGCGAACACGACGATGTTGTCCTCGTAGCTGCGTACGCGACGGTCGAACGGGCCGCCGCAGGTGATGAGCCGGAGCCCGGCGTGGTCGATGTCGCCGTACACGGCTGCGGTCGGGAAGGCGTCCTTGGAGTGCTGTTCGACGCGCGTCACCCGGAACACGACGGTGGTGCCGTCCTGGCGAGTCACCTCGACGGCGTCGCCCGGCTGTAGATCGTGCAGCCGGGCGAAGACGCCTGCGCTGCCGCCGTGGTCCACATGGCCGGCGAAGATCGCCGGGCCGAGCTCCCCAGGTGTCGGCGCCCCCGTGTACCAGCCGGCGGGGAAGGCGCCGGGCGGCACCTCCATGCTGCCGTCGTCCTGCAAGCCGAGGCCGACGAGCGCGGAGTCGACCGCGATCGCCGGGATGCGCACGCGCGTCGGCACGGATCGCGTCAGCGTCAGTGGGTCCGGCGCGAGCGGGGCGATCGGGGCGCGGGGGTCGAGGACCGCACCGCCGCCGAGCCAGGAGGCACCCCGGGGGTCCGCGGGTACGGGGACGACCGAGGTGGGGGCAGCCGCGGCGGCGACGACGTCAGGTGCCTCGGTCGGGACCGCAACGGGCATCGCCGCCTCGGCAGGGGCGAACGCCGTCCCCAGGAGCACGGCCACGGCGGCCAGCAACCGCGCACGGGGCCGGATCACGGCGGTGGGACGGGTCGCCCGAGCGGAGGAGGTCACGATCCGAGGCGGCGGCGCGCGCCGAACAGCACCAGGCCGGCGAGGGCGGGGAGCAGGAGCAGCACCCCCGCGGCGCCCTCCGGGGCCCGATCCATCGCCACGCTACCGTCGCCGGCTGGGACCCCTCCGCTCGGGACGTCGGGCACCTGCGGGGTCCCGCTCGTCGGCGGGGTCGGGCCGGACGGCGCGTCCGGTGCCGCCGGCGCGTCCGGTGCCGTCGGCGCGTCCGGGGCACCGGTGGTCGGGCTGGTGGTCGCGCCGGTCGGACCCGGCGTGGAGTCGATGGGGGCGGCGACCTCGGAGGGGGAGGTCGACGGGGTCGGGGTCGCGTCCGGGCTCGGGCTCGCGTCCGGGCTCGGTGTCGGGTCCGGGGTGGGCGAGGCGTCCGGGCTCGGTGTCGGGTCCGGGGCGGGCTCGGACGGGCAGTCCGCCCGCGTGATCGTGTTGGTGTCCATGGTGACGGCGCCGTCGCGGGCGAGGGCACGGCCGCGGATGGTTGCGCCGGTGTTGAGGGTGACCGAGGCCAGTGCCAGGATGTTGCCGGCGAAGGAGGTGCGGGTGTCCAGCGTCGCGGAGCTGCCGACCTGCCAGAAGACGTTGCAGGCGTCTGCGCCGTTGATCAGGCTCACGCTGCTGTCGACCCCGGTTTTCAGCGTGCTGCCAGTCTGGAAGATCCACACCGTGTCGGGGTCGTTCTGGGCGTCGAGGGTGAGGGTTCCGGTGATGAAGAAGGTGCCGTCTAGGGAGTTGTAGACCCCGCCGAACAGGGTCTCTCCGCCAAGTTCGGTATCCACGGTGGTGCGTGGTTGCTGAGCGGCGGCGTTGTCGTACGCGGTCACCAGGTCGATCTTGGCATCCCGGGCGGTGTCGTTGGCGATGTGGCGCTGCCCGTTCAGCGTCACGCTGTCGAACCCCGAGACCGCGCTGCCCGGGTGCAGGCCGACGTCGCCCGTGATGGTGGTCGGTCCGGTGTTGGTGATCGTCTCCCCGGCCAGGACCGCGAAGCTCCCCGCGGTGCCCAGGTCGACCTGGGTCGCGGCACGGGCGGTGCCGTACGGGCCGGCGAGCACGACCGCCGCCACCATCCCGAGCACCGCGGCGATGGACACGGCCCGGAGGCGGGTGTCCCGGGTCCTGGCTGTCGCTGTGCCACTGTCGTTGGGGCGGCCCATGAGCCGATCCTTCCGGATCGCCTCGTCGGGCGGTCCAACCGTGCGCCACCCCGGACGGGCGGACGTCGATGCTGCTACCTGAGTTATCGGCAGTTTATTTCTAGAACTTTATTGCTAGTATAGTGGCGATGCCCGAATGGAGCTTCCTTACGAACCACGCCCGGGTCCTGCTCGCCATCGCGGCCGACCCGGAGCTCCGGCTGCGCCAGATCGCGGACGCCGTGGGCATAACGGAGCGACGGGTCCACGGGATCGTCACCGACCTCACCGACAGCGGCTACCTCACGAAGGAACGGGCGGGGCGGCGCAACCGCTACGCCATCCACACCCAGCAGCCGCTGAGCCAGGATCTCAGCGACCGCGGCACGGTGGGGGACCTCGTGACGCTGCTGGCACCCCGGGGCGACGATCCGGCCGGCGCCGCTTCCTGACGGCGAGCGTGCGGTGGCGCGGTCGGACGCGGCCCGGCACTGGGGGCCGCGCCGGTGCAGTTCAGCGACCTCCGGGGCCCGTCGATCGGGTCGTGGCCCCAGCGGGCTGCGGCTCTAGCACGCGGGCTCGGTGTCAGCCAGCGCTCAACCCCAGAGGCCGTCGAACAGCGGTCCGGTGATGGTCAGTTCGAGGCCGGGGAGGGCGGCGAAGAGCGCGAACAGTGCCAGGGCGGCGCCCGCCAGAGCGAGATCCTTGAGGAACTGGACCTGCTCCATCTGCCTCTCCTGGTCGTCGGCTGCCTTCCAGGGTCCGTGCATCATGAACGCGGTCGGGACCAGGAAGATCACGAGCAGCAGCGCCCCGAGGTCGGCCCACACCCCGAGCAGCACCATCAGCCCGCCGACCAGGATGAGCAGGCCCGAGACCGTGACCGCGGCGCGCGGCGACGGCACCCCCTTGGACTGCGCGTACCCGGTCATCGCGTCGGTCTGGGTCAGGTGACCGAACGCCGACATCAGGAACAGACCCGCGAACAGGACCCTGCCCACTAGCACCACCACATCCATACCCGGACTCCCACTCGACGATCGTTACGTCCCATCATCACACATCCTAGGCACGATGGTCCTGCCTACGACGGTGAGGTCGAGCCCCCCCTCGTCGACCGGCTGCGCCGCTGACGCACATCAACCTGCCGTCGGAGCCTCCGACCATGCGCTGACGACTTCCTCGATCGCCGGGGATCGAGCCGCTTCCCACCGGTACTCCGAACGGGGCGGCCGGTCCTCGTACTGTCGGCGCTCGAGCACGCCGGCATCGACGAGGCGACCGAGACGGTCCGTCAGGACGGTGCGCGCGACGCCGAGGCCCCTCGCGAGATCCTCGAACCGACGCACCCCGGAGCGCGTCGGCGCGCACCTGGCTCTGGCCTCACCATCCACCGCGACAGCACTGCGTCTCCTCGATTCGCCGACGATGTGATCGACCGTGCCCCGAAGGTCGCTGGCGGGTGGGCGGGCGCGGTCTCGGAGCGACTGGGGCCGGGACACGCCGGCCCATCCGCGCGCGCGCCTGGTGCAGGCGCGGGCCGCCGCGTTGGGCGGAACATCTCGCCGAGTTCGATGGCGTCATACGACACGACAAGTTCCGCCAGTGCC
This sequence comes from Actinomycetota bacterium, assembly GCA_019347575.1. NCBI lineage: Bacteria > Bacillati > Actinomycetota > Actinomycetota bacterium. Next base: position 108,464 of record JAHWKY010000014.1, read on the forward strand.
TCTCGCTGGGAGACGTCGACGCGGACATCGCCGAACTCGCACGCCGGGGCGCTCGTGTTAGGGTCGCGGCGAGCTTCCGGCCCGACGTCGAAGCACTTGGGTAGCCCCGACGAGAGGGGGCGTAGGTGAACGGCAAGCGCGTGGGCCGGCTGGTCCTGGTGGCCATGGTGGCGGCACTGGTCGGGGCATCGCCCGGGATCGCCGTGGCCGACCACCCCCAGCCACAACCGGACGTATCGCAGATGGACTACACGCCGATCGGCTTCTGGGAGCCGGGGACGCCCATCCCCTCCCCACTCGACCCGCCCGCCGACCCCAACCCCTCGGGTCGGTGGGTCGCGTACGACACGAACCTCTACGAGACGCTGAACTTCCCGATGCGTCAGGCCGGTGACACGACCGACGATGATCCGCCGGGCAGCGGGGACCCGCGCCACGGGTTCTGTCCGCCGGCGCCCGAGTCGCCCGTCTTCGGCCGGTGCGACAACCACCAACTGGAGTATCTGGACCACTACGAGGCCGCGATGCGCGAGATCCTCGGGGACTTCGGTGTGGTGATCCACCGCTACGAGTTCGAGGTACCGGACGACGGCCTTCCGACGGGCACCTACCTCGGCACGCAGCACGGCCGGGGCATCAACATCGCCGCGACCGTGCCGGGTGCGGACCATCCAGACGAGCGCGTGCTCGTCAGCGGGCACTACGACTTCACGGACAGCGGTCCTGCCGCCGCCTGGGACTCCGCCGAGGGTCACGCCGAGGTCATCCGCATGGCGGCGATCATGGCCGACTACTGGCGTAAGACGGGCACGCGGCCATCGGCGACGATGACGTTCGTGCCGTGGGACGCCGAGGAGGTCGGCACCATCGGTTCCGCCCACTACGCCGACAACAACATCCCGCCCGGCGAGGAGCACAAGGTTCGGGGCTACTTCAACGTCGACCCGTGCGCGGGCGCCTACCCCGCGTTCCGCAACGGCAACCCGACCAGCCGCGTCCCTGAGGTCATGCAGCTGGCCAACCCGGCCCCGTGGGCCGACGAGCCCGACGTGCAGGCGCGCATCGAGGCGTTCAACGCACGCGCCGAGACCATCGTCGACGAGGTGTTCGACAACCTCGACGACACCATCACCACCGGTGGGACGGAGTTCCCGATCTTCGTGTCCGACGCGGAGGCCGAGGAGTCCGGCGAGGCGTCGCAGCGCGACGAGATCGTGACCGCCGTGGGCGGGTTGGCGCTCTTCACGAGCGACTACCGCAACTTCGAGGCGCTAGGCATCCCGATCTTCAACCTGTTCCCCGACTACTTCGGCCCCCACGCCGACGGTGAGCCGGCCTCCTCCGAGGGCCTGGGGATCCTGCACACGCCACGCGACAACCTGACCACGATCAACGCGCTCACCAGCACCGACCAGACCGGCATGACCGCGTCGGAGGGCTGGGCCAAGGGCATGGAGATGTGCGCCCAGCTGGAGTCCTGGTACATGCTGCAGCCCGAGATGGCCGGCGGCCAGGACGTCACCGCGGACGTGGTCGCCTACTACGAGGCGCTGCCCAACGAAGCCATCGTCGGACAGGACGCCGTGCGCTTCGACGCGTCCGGCAGCTACCGCTACCTCGACCCCGCCGCCCGCTCCTTCGTCGACGACGCACAACTGACCTACGCCTGGGACTTCGGCGACGGCACGTCGGGAACCGGCAAGCTGGCCGAGCACACCTACAGCGAGGTGGGAGTCTTCCTCGCCACGCTGACCGTTACCGACACGTCCACGGGGGCGACCGGGTCGATGTCGGTCCCGATCACGGTCATCCCGTCGAACCTGCAACCGCCCGTGCTCGATGACCTGCCCGAGGAGGACGAAGACGGGACGTTCGAGCTGACCTGGACCTACGACGGCTCGACCGAGGGGTTCGAGCACTACGCGGTCGAGGAGAGCACGGACGTCCGCGTGCTGCTCGCCGACGATGCTGAAGGTGAGCTGGACGCGCTGTGGGTCGCCAACGATCCCGAGCACGATCAGGTGCATCCGTGGCAGCCCAGCGACGGGTCGCCGTCGCTCTACGGCAACAAGGCGCACGAGGGACGCAGCTACTGGACGGGCACCAACCCACCAGCCCCCTCGCCGTTAAACGTGGCCTCGACGCTGACCCTCCGCGAGCCGTTCACCGTGCCGCTCGAGGGCGATACCCAGCTGACCTTCTGGTCGTACTACGAGAGCGAGAGCGACGACGCCGGTGTCGTCGAGGTCGCTCCCGTGGTGGGGGGCAGGATCGGCGGCTGGGTGGAGGTGATGCGCGAGGAGGGAACGATCCTGAGCGAGGGCAAGGGGCCTGCCGGGGCGCTGGTCAACCGCACGGTCAGCCTCGCCCGGTTCGCCGGCAAGGACGTGGTCCTGCGGTTCCGCTACCAGCTCGGTGGCAGCGATCCCGTGGTCTCCCAGCCTGTGGGGTGGTACGTCGACGACGTAGCGGTCGTGACGGGGACGTGGTCGCAGATCGGCCAGGCCACCGAGACCACCTTCGAGGTCACCGACCGGCCCAACGGGACCTACGGCTACCGGGTCCGTGCCGTGTTCGCCGACGACGTGACGTCCGGTGCGAGCAACCCGGAGGTCGTCACGGTGACCGACAGCAGCACCTCGCCCCCGTCCCCCCCGTCCCCCCCGTCCCCCCCGACTCCCCCACCCGCCCCGGAACCCGAGCCGGAACCCCTGCCCGCCACGGGCGGAGGCGCCGTCACCCTCTCGCTGCTGCTGCTCGTCGGCGGGCTCTTCGCGACCCGCCGGCGGGGACGCAGCGTGCCGCATCCGACGCGCTGAGGGCACTGAGCGCCACAGAGTTCTCCGCGGGCGTCCCCGCGTCAGAGGCCGCCCTTCCGCACGGCTCTAGGTGCTCCCATCGATGCCTGTCGATGTCAAGGCCCGGTACCTGTGCGACACCTTGGCTCCGGTACCTGGGTGACACCGCTTCGGTCAGTGAAGCGGGGTGGGGCGGCGTTGATGCCGTCGGGTCTGCCAGCGGGGTTGGCGAACGCGCCGTGCTCGCGGGATCGGTCGTGACGGATCGGGTGGGTCCGTGCGAGCTGGCCATCCACGGCGATCTGGACCGTGTTCCCCAACGATCGTGACGACGGCCGACATGCGCTTGTAGCGGTTGCCGACCCGGTAGGCGTGCCCCGCGAACGACACGCTGCCGGAGCCGTCGACCTTGCGGACCACCGGCACCCCCACGGTCGCGGGACGGCGCGGCTGGCGCTGCTGCAGCCGCGGCGCCGGAGCCGGCCCGGGCCGGAACCGCCGCGCGTGGCTCGCGACGTGCACGCCACGGTTGAAGATCTCCAGCACCCCCTCGCGTGAGGTGACCTGCACGGTCTGACCCGCCAACCACCGGCCCGCCAGGTACTTGAACGTGTCCAGGCTGATCGTCCCCGACGTGGACACCTTGCAGGTGACGACCTCCACGTCTGGGCCGGCCACCACCTCCACCGGCGCCAGCGCTGCGGGCTCGACCGGCTCGAGCGGATCAGCGACCGCCAACTCGAACCGCTCCAACGGCGTGACCATGCCGATGCCCTGATGGGGCCGCTCGGTGTTGTAGCGCGCGACCCAGACGTCGATGGCGGCCTGCGCCTCCACGATCGAGTCGAAAGTCTTGCCGTCGAGGAACTCGCGCGTGAGGGTCTTGTGGAACCGCTCCACCTTCCCCGTCGTGGTCGGCGAACGGGGCGGCCCCTGGCGCAACAGCGCAGCGAAGTCTCGCGAGGTGCGCGTGAGCAGGATCCGATCCCGTTCGATCTGAGCCATCCGCTCCCCGCGGCGTCACGATTGACGGTAGCCGAGAGGTCCCGTCTGGGTACGACAACAAGACGTACCGCCCCGACCGCTCGACTCGGCGCTCGCATGCCGCTCAGGATCGGAACGTTTCGGGGAAGTCCAGGACCCACACCCTCCGCTGGGAGCGCACCGTTCAGGCCCACAGACTCGTCAGGCTGCCTCCTCGACGATGGCCGCGGCTCCTTGTTCCATGCAGGACAACGTCGCGGTGGCGTCGAAACGATCCTGCGAGAACGTGAGCCGGAGGTGGTCGATGCGACGGGTCGTGCTGCTCGTGATCGCGGCTGTGCTGGTGCCGTTGCCCGCGCTCGACGCGAGAGCCGGGACCTCCTGTGTCCCGTGGACCATGCGGACGGTGGCCGACGGGCTGGGCAGCCTCGAGAACCTCGAGCCCGACGGGACCGGCGGGATGCTGATCGGCGCCTCGTCACGCAACGCCGTCGAGCGGTTGATGCCCGACGGCAGCCGTACGACCGTGGCGTCGGTGCGCGCGCCCGGCGGTCTGCGGGTACGTGGTCAGACGCTGTACGCCGTGACCGGTGGCAGCTTCGTCGCGGGGCTGACCGGCGCGGAGGGGACGGTCGACGCGATCGGTCTGCGCATCGGCGAGCACGTCACCTACTCGCGCCCGCTGGAGTTCCCCAACGGGCTGGTGTTCGAGCCGGACGGCGATGCCTACGTGAGCCGTGACTTCGGTGAGGATGCGCACATCACCCGCATCCCGGCGTCCGATCCGATGCACCCTGACACGCGCTGGGCCGCTCTGAAGGACACCAACGGTCTGGCCATCGACCCGACCAACACGTGGCTGTACGCCTCGACGACCTTCAACGCCGAGGCCGCCGTTTATCGCATCCTCCTCGACGACCCGGCCGTCATCGAACGGATCGCCGAGCTGGGATCGCTGACCGATCCGTTCAACGGGCTCGACGACATGACCATCGGCAACGACGGAGAGCTGTACATCACGGCGAATGGGATGGGGCGAATCTGGCAGCTGGACCCCGAGACGGGCGAACGGTGCATCATCGCCTCGGGACTTCAGAACCCCACCGCCGTCAAGTTCGGGCGCGGACCCGGCTGGCCCGCCGACCACCTGTTCGTCAGCGGCTGGGACGGGCGCATCCGCGAGCTCGCCCCGCCCGGTTGAGCTGCACGGCGAGCGCGTCCCCTGCTAGGCCGGGCGCAAACCCACAGCTGGAGGCGCCAATGGCCCTGTCCGAGCGCGAGAAGGCGGACCTGCTCGCGTCCGTCCCGCTGTTCGCCTCGATCGGACGTGCCGAGCTGAACCAGGAGATATCAGGGGTTCCGAGTGGTAGCGGGGGCAGGATTTGAACCTGCGACCTCCGGGTTATGAGCCCACTCGACTACGTCCAGCTGGTGACGTCGAGTGCCGTCCTGTGCCGTTGCGTCCAGCGATTCGGCCGGTCTTGTGACGGCTGGTGTCGCCCTGTACCGGCCTGGACCGGGACGTTCGTGAGCGAACCGTGAGCGAGCGACACTCGCCCAGAAATCACCGTGTGACGAGTTGAGCAGCTACGAGGTTGCCCTTGCGGGCGTGCAGGGTGGCGGCCTCCTCTCGTGCGACGTCCGTGCCTGCCTCGTCCCCAGCGAGCTCCAGGATCTCGGCCAGGGTCTCGTGGAGCAGTGCGCGGAGCGGCAGCAGGCGGTCGGGCACGCCGGTGATGGCCTGGCGCACCAACCGCTCGGCTCCCGTGTGGTCGTGGTGGTCGGCGAGGGCGCGGCCCTCGGCCGCACGCGCCAGCGCCTGCGCGATCACGCCCTCGGCCGGGGCCTGCTCGGACGCGAAGGTCGCCAGCCGTGCCGCTGCCTCGGCGTGCCCACTGCGGGACTTGAGGAGCGACAGACCGGAGGCGATCTGCGCCGCCTCGTCCCGCGCCGTCACCTGCCGGGCCACCTCCAGTGCCTCCTCCAGGGCGGCGACCGCGGCAGCGCGATCGCCGGCCAACAGCTCCACGCCGGCCCGTTGCTGCCCGATGAAGGACAGCGGGCGGGGGAGGCGGATCCGTTCGCGCAGCAGCTCTCGCGCACGTACGACCAGCCGCCGGCCCTCGTCGACCTCCCCGGTCATCGCCCGGAACCGTCCCAGCGCAGCCACCACCCCGAGGTGGTTGAGCCCACCCACGTCCATGACCTCATCACAGGCGCGGATGCACTCGGGCACGGGCGTGGGGCCGTGGAGGAGGTGGAACACGACCCACCAGGGAGCGCCCAGCCGTTCCCGGAGGTCGTCCGTGCGACGAGCCCGCTCGATGCCACGCCACGCCACCTCGGCCAGCTCCTCAATACGGCCGGCGCGCAGGTGGATGGTGCCCAGCAGGTAGTGGGCCTGGGACACCCGGACGTCGTCGCCCTCGCGCTCGAAGGCGGCCAGCGCCTCCTGGACCTGCTGCTGGATCGCGGACATCGGGATCGGGTCCGGGCCGGTGATCATGCGGAACCGGACCTGCTCCAGCCGCACGCCCCGCGACGTCGCCTCGTCACCGTCGCGTTCGACGAGGTCCAGCAGCTCCTCGAAGCAGTCCGCGGCCTCGTCGGGTCGACCCATCACCGGGTACGCCTCGGTCAGCCGTCGCAGCACCGCCAGACGCTGCGGATGGTCCGCCGGCAGCAGCGCACGCGCGCGCGACAGCAGGTTCTCGGCAGCCGGCACGTCGAAGCGTGCGTACGCCCGCAGCCCGGCCCCGGCCAGCCGCTCGCCCGCCCTGACGGCCAGGTCCTCCGTGGCGGGATCATCCCGGCCGAGGTCGCGGCGGTGGTGGACCGCCTGCTCGAGGTGCAGGCCGGCGAGTTCCTCGGCCTCCGCCACCGCCACGCCGGACTCCGTCTCGACCCACTTCGCCAGACTCGCGTGGAGCTCGGCCCGGACCGCGTGGGTGAGGCTGCGGTAGGCGGCCTGCTGGATCATGACGTGCCGGAAGTCGAAGCCGACTCCACCCTGTCGGCTGCTGCGGCGGCGGACCAGCTGCTTGTCCTCCAGCACCTGCAGGTGACGGTCGAGGTGCACCCGCGCCTCGTCGGGAACCAGGGCCTGGAGCGTGTCCAGCTCGACGTCGACACCGATCACCGAGGCGCACCGCAGCAGGTCACGTTCCGCAGGGCCCAAGCGGTCGAGCCGGGCCGTGAGCAGGGCCTGGACGGTCGGTGGAACCTCCAGCTCCCGGCCGGTCCGGCCGGACCCCGGCTCCTCCCGGGCGGCCGCCAGCAGCTGCTCCAGGAACAGGGGGTTGCCCTGGCCCATGGCCTGGATGTGACCCATCGCCTCCGGGGCAAGGTGGTGACCGCCCAGGCGTTCGACGACAAGCCGGCGGCTGTCCGCGGATCCGAGTGGCTGCAGCTCGATCGTCGTGCCAGACGGCACCTCGGTCATCCACCGAGGCCGCACGTCCGCGAGCTCGGGACGGGCGAGGCACAGCAACAGCACCGGTGCCCGGATCGATTCGGCCAGGTACTCGACGAGGTCGAGGAAGGTCGGCTGTGCCCAGTGGACGTCCTCGACCAGCACGGCCAGTGGCTCGCGGCGTGCGGTCACCTCGAGCAGCCGCCGTACGGCCACGAACAGGTCGCCCGGATCACGCAGGGGCTCGTCGGTCAGGGAGGTGGCGGCCCCGATCAGCCGGGCGTGCGCGGCTCCGTGGGGCTCGGCCGCCAGCAGCCGTTCGAGCCCCGCCAGCCCCGTCCGGTCGGTGAGGTCCTGCACCAGCTCCCGAAGGGGCCAGAAGGTGATGCCCGTGCCGTATCCGCGACAGTGGCCGGTCGCCGGGCGTGCCTCGCCGGTCACCGAGTCGGCGAACGCCCGGGCCAGCCGGGACTTGCCCACGCCCGCCTCGCCGACGACGGTCACGAGCGCGGCCCGTTCCCTGCGGACGGTGTGCTCGAGCGCCTCCCGCAAACGGGCCAGTTCATCCGTCCGGCCGACGAGCGAGGTGTCGGTCGGCGGCGAGGATGTGGGCGCTGCGACCGGCTCCACCAGCCGCCACACCCGACCATCTGCGGTGGCGTCGGAGGGACCGTCCACAGGCTCGAGGATGGCAGCGCGGTCGACCAGTCGGCGGGTCGTGTCCGCCAGCAGCACCTCACCCTCGCGCGCGGCCTGCTGGAGCCGCGACGCGCGGCCCGCGGTCGGCCCGGACACGCCGGCAGCCGTCGGGTCGCCGACGACGATCTCGCCGGTGGCGATCCCCACGCGCACGGCGGGTCCCGTGCCACAGTCACGCGCCGAGGACGGGGCGAGGTCCTTGAGTTCGCGCTGCAACGCCGCGGCGGCGCGCACGGCACGCAGGGGGTCATCCTCGTGCGCCACCGGCAACCCGAACACGGCCACGGCCACGTCGCCGACGATCCCCTCGACACGGCCACCGTGCTGCTCGACCACGCCCCGAGCGGCGGCGTGGGCACTATGCATCAGGGGCCGGATTGCCTCGGGATCAGCATCGGGAGACGTCAGGGTCGCCACGGGCGACAGGTCCGCGAACCACACGGTGACGGTCCGGCGGCCGGTCCCGAGCCAGGCTCTATCGGTATCGGGCCGGGCGCCGACGACGCTGTCGGCGACACGAGCGGATCCCGGGGCATTGAGGTTCGGGTCCTGGGCGAGGACTGCCTGTTCCAGCGCGCGAAGGCGCGTGCCCGGTTCCATCCCCAGCTCATCGACAAGCTGCCGGCGGGCCGTTCGGTAACCATCGAGGGCCTCGGCCTGCCGTCCGCACCGGTATAGCGCGACCATGAGATGGGCCCGTAGGTCCTCGCGCAGCGGGTGTGCGGCCACCAGCTCCTCCAGCTCGGCCACCACCTCCACGTGGCGGTCGAGCTCCAGGTCGGCGCCGATGCGCGTCTCCAGCGCGGTCACGCGCAGCTCGTCGAGGGCGGCGATCGGCGTCTGCGCGAACGGCTCGTAGGTGAAGTCGGCCAGCGCTGGCCCGCGCCACAGGTCGAGTGCGGCCGACAGTTGCTCGGCACGCTCCGGCGCCGGCGCGTCCAGCGCGCCCTCGACCAGCCGGCGAAACCGGTGGACGTCGATGCGTTCGTGGTCGACCGCCAGCACGTACCCGGGCGCATGCGTGACCAGGACGGTTGGCGGGTCGTCCCTGCCCCGGCACGGCTCTAGAAGCTTCCGCAGCCTCGACACGAGGTTCTGGAGCGCCGTGCTGGCCGTCGGCGGCGGGTCACCACCCCAGAGTTCGTCTATCAGCCGATCAGCCGGCAGTATCTGTCGGGCGTGCAGGGCCAGCAGCGCGAGCAGCGACCGAATCCGCCCGCCCGGCAACGCCACCGTATGGCCGTCGACGACAACCTCCAACGGCCCGAGCAGCCGCAGCTCCACGGACTCCTCCCTGTCAGTACCACGATACGTCCCAGGCGCGGGGGACGTGCCGGGGACGTGCCCACCGCGTTAGTGGTGCGTTAGTGGTGGCAAGCATCCTCGTGGCACCGTACGAAGGAGCACCGATGGACACACCACTGCTGCAGATCTTCTCGGCACGCATCCAGGACGGGAAGCTGCCCGGCTACCGGCAGTACGCCCGCGAACACGCGGCCTTCGCAGAACGCGTGCACCCGGATGTGCTGGCGTTCCACCTCTTCCTCAGCGAGGACCAAGGCACGGTTCATGCCGTCCAGCTGCACCCGAACGCGGACTCGATGGACCTGTGGATGAAGGCCGTCGTCGCCGAGCACGGCGTGACGGCGTACGAGTACCTCGAGCAGGGCTCGGAGCCGTCGCTCGCCTATGGGCCACTGAACGAGCCGACGCTGGAGGGGATGCGACAGTTCGGCGTGCAACTGACCCACAGCCCCGAGCACCTCGCCGGCTTCACCCGCCTGAACACGTGACAAGACCACAGCCGAAGGAGGGGTGTCATGATCGACCAACAGCACACCGTACGGATCGGACGAACCGTCGACGACGTGTTCGCCTTCGTCGCCGAGCCGACCAACGAGCCGTCGTGGCACCACGACGTCGTCGACGTGCACACAGCCCAATCCGGACCACTGCGGCTCGGTGCAAGGCTGGACTGGAAGGTGAAGTTCCTCGGTACGAAGGACTACCAGGTCGAGGTCACCGGGTTCGAGCCCAACCACCTCATCGAGATCACGACACTCGAAGGTCCGGTCAAACCGGTCGTCACGCACCTGTTCGAGCGAGACGGGGATGCCACCCGCTACACCCGACGGGTCAGGTTCAAGCCAAAGGGCCTGTTCCGTGTCCTCGAGCCGGTCCTGCACCTGATGCCCAGCCCGAATGCCCGCTGGGCTCGCAACCTCAAGAAGGTGCTTGAGGAGACCTGACCACGACAGACGAGGAGGGCGCGATGGCAGAGCCATTCATCTTCATCAACTCCTACCGGATCAATGCGGGACAGGAGGAGGCCTATCTGGAGAGGTTCCGCGAGGTGATGGACATCGTCCAGACCGAGGAACCGAGGATGCTGTACTTCGCGGAGCACCTCAGCGAGGACGGGTCCGAGGCATCGACCGTGCAGGTGCACGCCGACGCGGAGAACATGGCGTTCCACATGCAGTTGATCGAGGACCGCATCCGTGCGGCGGGCCGGTACCTCGACGTCGACTCGTACTCGATCCGCATCTACGGGGAACCGACGCCCGACCTCCTCGAGCAGATGCGCCAGCTGGCCGGCTCTGGTGTGTCGGTGACCGTCAGCCGGCCCGTTGCCGGCTTCAGCCGGTTCCCCGACACGGGCTGAAGGGACGACTACCGTAATCGCGTGGTCGTGTCGCCACGCCTTGAACACCTACCTCGCCGGGCCGGTGACCCGGAGAGGAGAGGTCGGTCCGCCTCGGGGCCGTGCCACACGCGCACTTGCCGTGAGCGAGTCGTGAGCGAATGGATGCCAGGCGCCCTGCGCGTACACGCAAACTGGCCAGATTCTTGCGAATCTGGCCAGTTTCAGTAGCGGGGGCAGGATTTGAACCTGCGACCTCCGGGTTATGAGCCCCGACGAGCTCGTCCCGTCCTGTTCAGCGATGTCCTGGAATGTGCCGCTGACCAGGGGAAACGCACTCTCGTCGTCTCACCGTGTCCAGCCCTGTTTCGGTCTGTCCCGGTGCTCGTGGCGGTCATGTGGCGGTCATGACCCGACCGTCCACCCGCCTGTGGCCACATCCGCACTCCCCCATCTCGGTCGACTGGCTGGCGTACCCTGTTGGCATGAGCGACACGAAGAATCCCGTCTACCTCGACGCCGATCTGCTGGCCCGTCTCGAGGGACTCGCCGACGAGGCCGGGGTCGATCGCGACACTTATGTCGAGGATGCACTGCGCCGCCACCTCGCGGGCCGAGAAGGCGAGCACCTCGCGCAGGATCAGGACGGCGCGTTGGTTGGGTGGCAGATGCTGCAGCGCCGCGACGAACGCGAGCTCGACGCCCTCGCGCTGCTCGTAGCGCGCGTCGGGCGCCGCAGGACCCTCTTCCAGCCCGACTCGTTCGTCCGGATAGGGCTCGATCCAGACGGACTCCACGAGCGGCT